>NZ_JBBMEI010000003.1:0-134779 GCF_040096655.1 Blautia intestinihominis
GATTTTAATTCACATAAAATTCAAAGAATCAAGGCAACCAGTGCGGAAAATATATGGCAAAACGGACGTGTTAGCGTTGACTGACAACTTGTGTATGAGATATAATAAATTCTAACAGCAGACAGGATGACTTGATCTACCTGAATGCAACTACACAGACACGTTCAAATTTTATAAATACTAAAGAACAGACTCTGATGGCGAGGAAACATATGTATAGGGGTTACTTGTTCACAGGTAGTATCCCGCGAGGCGTTTTGCCATGAATATGGCAAAATCCCGAGAAATACAGGGCAAAATCCCATCACCGAAGGTGATTTGGAATGGATTTTGACCAAGTTACTGTGAACGGAGTGAACAGTAACTTATAGGACCGGGTAGGTCACTGCAGATCCGAGCAGGAATAGTTGTTGGCATGAATTTACAGGACTTCTCTACCCTGATGGGCGAGGAGTCTTTTTGTGTATAAGGGGGAAAATAATGAGAGGACTACGGAAATACCTGACGCCATTTGCACCAGATCAGTCAGGTGCAGTATCGGTACTTTTTGAACTGGGAGGTATTGTGGTGATCTGCGATGCGGGGGGATGTACCGGTAATGTATGCGGATTTGACGAGCCGCGGTGGTTTGAACAGAAAAGTGCGATCTTCAGCGCCGGACTTCGAGATATGGATGCGATCCTTGGACGTGATGACCGTCTGGTGACGAAGCTTGCAGATGCAGCACAGAAGGTAGATGCAACGTTCGCAGCAGTGATCGGAACCCCGGTTCCGGCGGTGATCGCAACGGATTATCTGGCATTGAAACGCATGAGTGAGAAGAAGATAAATCTGCCGATCCTGACCGTTGATACAGATGGAATGGAACTTTATGACAAAGGCGAGGAGAAAGTTTTTGTGGAGCTTTTCAAAACTTTTGCAACGGAAAAATATCCAGTGGAAGAGCGCAGGATCGGTATCCTCGGAATGACTCCGCAGGATGTCAGCGACCTTGCGGCAGCAGACAAAATACGTGCCCTGTATCAGCAGAAATATGGTCAGCAGGCGGTCTGTTACTGTATGGGCGACGGACTGAAAGAAGTAAAAAAAGCTTCCTCAGTGAGTAGAAATATCGTGGTTTCTCCGGCGGCACTTATGGCGGCGAAATATCTGGAAAAGACATTTGGAACGCCATATGAAATCCACTATCCACTGGTAGAGGAACTGCTTCCGAAACTGGATTATACCGGCAAAAAAGTCCTTGTTGTACACCAGCAGGTGATCGCCGATTCCATCCGCAGAGAACTGCTGGAGAGAGGCGCAAAGACCGTCCAGACAGCAGGCTGGTTTATGATGAAAAAAGAACTTCTGGCAGACGGAGATATGTCTCTTCGTGACGAGGATGACTACATAGAACTGGTACAAAATGGAGATTTTGATATCATTTTTGCAGACGGATGTATGGAGCGCATGACACCGGAATTTAAAGGAAGCTTCATAAATACAAGACATTTTGCAGTATCAGGGAAGCTGATCGGGAAGTAAAGTCAGCTGATCACGAGCAGACAATTGTAAATAAAAAATCCTGCTGTATCTATGGAGTGATATAGCAGATTGGAGAAGATTATGAGTGAAGAAATCACCAGACAGATCCGCATTTACGGAATCGTACAGGGGGTAGGATTCCGGCCAACGGTCAGCCGCCATGCGGCCACGCGGGGCATCCGTGGAAATGTCTGTAACAAGGGACCTTATGTGGAAATTTACGCACAGGGATCAGAGGAAGCGGTCAGAGGATTTATCTCAGATATCCAGAACCGGCCGCCGAAACGTGCAGCGATCCTCAAAGTAAATGTCGAAAATGTAGAGCATCCGGAAGCGTATACACAGTTTGATATCATCGAAAGTGAGAAGACAAAAGGAGAGATTTTTGTCTCACCGGACATTGCAATCTGCGATGAATGCAAGGAGGAAATATTTGATCCCAGGAATCGGAGATATCTACATCCGTTTATCAACTGTACCTGCTGCGGACCGAGACTGACGATTCTGGATTCGCTTCCTTATGACAGAGAACGGACCAGTATGAAAGAGTTTCCGATGTGCCCGGACTGTGCAAAAGAATACTATGATCCGGCGACAAGAAGATACGATGCACAGCCGGTCTGCTGCAATGACTGTGGACCGGAAGTATACCTGATCGGCAGAGAAGAAAGAGGCAGGGCTGCGATCACTTATGCGAGAAAAACGATTGCAGAGGGCGGGATTGTTGCGATCAAAGGCATCGGTGGATTTCATCTCTGCTGTGATGCTTCAAATGAGGGGGCAGTCAGCCGCCTGCGGCAGCTCAAACGTCGTCCGATGAAGCCTTTTGCAGTGATGGCAAAAGATCCCGAAGCTGTCAGAAAAGAATGTGAAGTTAGCGCAGAACAGTCCAAAATTCTCGACGGACATCAGAAGCCGATCCTGCTTCTGGATAAGAAAAAAGAGGCTGAGATCCTCTGTCCATCCGTGGCACCGGGCAATCCAAAAGTCGGTGTGATGCTGCCATATGCACCGGTACAGCTTCTGATCTTTACGTATGATGACGGGATTGAAATGCCGGAATTTCTGGTAATGACCAGTGGAAATATATCCGGTGCGCCGATCTGTCGTGACGATCGGGAAGCAGAGGCAGAACTGTCTGGATTCTGCGACTGCATGCTGTCCCATGACCGCAAGATCCGTATCCGCGCAGACGATTCTGTAATGGATTTTTATGAGGATAAACCATATATGATCCGCCGTTCCAGAGGTTATGCACCACTTCCGTTTATGGTTTCCACACCATATCAGGGACAGGTGCTCGCAATCGGTGGAGAACTCAAAAACTCCTTCTGCATCGGTGTGGATAACCGTTTTTATCCGTCCCCATATGTGGGAGACCTGGAAGATCTGCGGACAGTAAAAGCACTTCGTGAGACAGTCGGAAGACTGGAAACACTGCTGGAAGTGGAGCCGGAGATCGTATGCTGTGATATGCATCCGAAGTACAATTCTGTGATGGTCGCAGAAGAACTTGGATTACCGGTAGTGAAGGTACAGCATCATTATGCACACATTCTTTCCTGCATGGCAGAGAATGACTGTGCAGAGCAGGTGATCGGCGTATCGTTTGACGGAACCGGCTATGGAACAGACGGTACGATCTGGGGAGGAGAAATCCTTCTGTCAGATCTGAATGGATTCGAAAGAGCAGGAAGTGTCATGCCATTCCTGCAGATCGGCGGAGATGCTTCTTCAAAAGAGGGATGGCGTATCGCAGTTTCCCTGCTCTATGGAATGACAGGTGACAGGGAAAAAACATCTGAAATTATAGAGAAATTAGAACTTTGTACGAAACAGGAAGCAAATGTACAGTTCACCATGGCAGACCGTAAGATCAATGCCGTGATGTCAACCAGCGCAGGCCGTTTGTTTGACGGTGTAAGCGCGATACTTGGAATCCGCAGGAAGTCCACATTTGAAGGTGAGGCGTCCATGGCACTCGAATTTGCCGCGGAAGAGTATCAGAAGAACAGGTTAAAAAATGCGAAAAAGATGCCGGAGATACCGACTTATGAACTATTAAAAGAAGGCAATGACCGGCTGCTTCTCAACACCGGCTCCCTGATAAAAGAAATCCTGTACCGCAGGTTAAACGGTGAAGATTCTGACCGTCTGGCATACATTTTCCATCAGGAACTTGCCCGCCAGATCACGGCATCCTGTGTGAAGATCAGAGAGCAGAGCGGCTGTAATAAAGCAGCTTTAAGTGGCGGTGTTTTTCAGAACCGGCTGCTTCTGGAACTGACTGATCATATGTTGAAACAGCAGGGATTTGAAGTGCTGAAACATCAGCTTGTACCGCCAAATGACGGCGGGATCGCACTTGGACAGGCAGTGTATGCGATGGCATATTTAGATAGAAATAGAAATAAGTAAAAAGGGAGGCATTACCATGTGTGTAGGTTTATCAGCAAAAGTAGTAAAAATCAGTGAAGGAACAGCAGTTGTAGACGCTGGCGGAGCTAAAAGAAAAGTTTCCGCACAGCTTCTGGAAGACCTGGAACCGGGTGATTATGTGATGATCCATGCAGGTGTTGCAATCGCAAAGATCACTGATGAAGATGATGACGAAACAGATCAGTTAATGGAGGAACTGCTGTAATGGGAGAAGAGAGAAAAAAAACAGCCCGCGAGATCATAGAGAACTATGACGGTCCGGCAGTCCGCATCATGGAAGTCTGTGGAACACATACACACGAGATTTTTCGACTGGGAATCCGCAAACTTCTGCCGCCGCAGGTAGAACTGATCTCCGGTCCGGGATGTCCGGTCTGTGTGACCCCGGTTGGATTCATTGATGAGGCAGTGTGGCTGGCACTGGAAAAAAATGTAACGATCTGTACTTTCGGAGATCTGGTACGAGTACCGGGAACTAAGATGAGCCTTGCAGGAGCAAGAGAAAAAGGCGCAAAGATCCGTATCGTTTATTCTCCGGCAGATGCAGAAAAATATGCACTGGAACATCCGGAAGAACAGGTTGTATTCCTGTCTGTCGGATTTGAAACTACAACACCGGCAGAATGTCTTTCTGTAAAGCAGGCAAAGAAGGATGGTCTTTTCAATTATTCTCTGCTGATGGCAAATAAGACCATGCCGCAGGCATACGAGGCACTAAAAGGAAGTGCAGATGTTTTTCTGTATCCGGGACATGTCAATGCGATCACAGGAACAGAACTCTGCGAACATCTGACAGAAGAAGGCGTAAGCGGTGTTGTTGCCGGATTTACTGCGAAAGAGCTTCTCACAGCACTTGCCGTTTCCCTGGTGAAATTCCAGGAAGGAAAACCATTCTTTGCAAACTGCTATCCGAGAGTCGTGAAACCGGAAGGAAGTCGCGAAGCACAGCAGCTCACTGAAGAAATGACAGAAGCCTGTGACAGTGAGTGGAGAGGGCTTGGCGTGATTCCGAGATCAGGTGTCTGTCTTAAAAAAGAGTGGAGCGATTTTGACGCAAGAAAGAAATACAATATTCCACCGATCCAGGGTAAAGCAAACCCGGCATGCAGATGCGGCGATGTCCTGCAGGGCAAATGCAAACCATCCGACTGCAAAGTATTCGGTAAAGTCTGCACCCCTCAGCACCCGGTAGGAGCATGTATGGTTTCAAATGAAGGCGCATGTTCGGCTTATTATGCGTATGGGGACAATAAATAATACCAGGGATTAAAGTTCCAAATGCTGAGTATGTTTACAGGTATAATAATGTTAAGAGAAAAGAGGACAATCCTATGAGCAGTTTAAAAGATAAAACAGTAACAATGGCGCACGGCGCAGGCGGCCGCCAGACTTCAGAACTGATCGACCAGATCTTTGCAGCACACTTTGCCAACCCGGATTTGACAGCAGATGATGCGGCAGTCCTGACACCACCGGCAGGAAAAATGGCAGTTTCCACAGACGGATTTATCGTCTCACCGGCATTCTTTCCGGGCGGAAATATCGGTAAACTTTCCATTTGCGGTACGGTCAATGACCTCGCATGTATGGGTGCAAAACCACTGTACCTGACCTGCGCATTTGTCATCGAAGAAGGCTTCCCGATGGAAAAACTGGAAGAAATCGCCTCCGCAATGGAAAAAACAGCCGCAGAAGCAGGCGTACATATCGTGTCCGGTGATACCAAAGTTGCAGGCAAAGGACAGGTAGACGGCGTTTTTATCACAACGACCGGAATGGGACAGATCGAAGACGGCGTAAAAGTCGGCGGAACCCTTGCACAGCCGGGAGATGCGATCATCGTAACCGGTGATGTCGGAAGACATGGATGCACGATCCTTCTTGCGAGAGAAGATTTCGGGATCGAAGCAGATGTCACCAGCGACTGCGCGCCGCTCTGGAAAGCAGTAGAAGCTGTCATGAACACTACCCACGATCTCCATGTGATCCGTGATGCCACAAGAGGCGGTGTCGGAACCGTCCTCTATGAAATTGCAGGACAGAGCAACGTCGGGATCCGCCTCGATGCAGCCTCCGTCCCGGTAGCACCGGAAGTTAAAGGAGTCTGCGGTATGCTCGGACTTGAACCGCTCTATCTGGCATGCGAAGGCCGCATGGTCATCATGGCTCCAAAAGCTGAAGCAGAAAAAATCGTCGAAACCCTCCGCCAGTGTCCATATTCCAAGGACGCCGCCATCATCGGAGAAGTCACCGCCGACCAGCCAGGCAAAGTAGTCATGACAACTGAGATCGGCACCCAGGCACTCCTGCCACAGCCGGGAGGAGAACTTTTACCACGTATCTGCTAATTGCGAAACAATGGAGCATTCTGTAGAATTATTATTAAGGAGGATAACCATGGACACAAGAGTAGCAGTAATATCCATCATCGTCGAAGACAGCGATTCCATCGAAACCCTCAACCAGCTTCTTTACGATGCCCGCGACTACATCATCGGCCGCATGGGCATCCCATACCGTGAAAAAGGAATCAGCATCATCAGCATCGCTATCGATGCCTCACAGGACATTATCAGCGCCCTTTCCGGCAAGATCGGCCGCCTCAAAGGCGTGTCCACCAAGACCGCTTATTCCAATGTCATCACACACGCGGAGGAAAAACATGATTAAAATAGCAGTATACGGCAAAGGCGGAATCGGCAAATCCACAACCGTATCCAACGTGGCAGCCACCCTCGCAGAAAAAGGACTGACCGTCATGCAGATCGGCTGCGATCCAAAAGCAGATTCCACGATCCAGCTTCGGCATGGAAAACAGATGCGGACCGTACTCGATCTCTATAATGAGAAAAAACAGAATCTCAAGCTCGAAGACATGATCACAACCGGCTATCAGAGCGTGATCTGCGTAGAGGCCGGAGGCCCCACGCCAGGACTTGGCTGTGCAGGACGCGGGATCATCACTGCCCTCGAAAAATTAAAAGAAACAGGAGCTTACGAGACTTATAAACCGGACATCGTCCTCTACGACGTTCTCGGAGACGTCGTCTGTGGCGGTTTCTCCATGCCGATGCGAAAAGGCTATGCAGACAAAGTTTTTATCATAACTTCCGGTGAAAACATGGCAATCCATGCCGGAGCCAATATTGCCATGGCCGTACAGAACTTCAAAAACCGTGGTTACGCAACCCTTGGTGGCATCATCCTGAACCGCCGCAATGTAAAACGAGAAGAAGAAAAAGTACAGGAACTTGCCGATGATTTTGAAACGCAGATAATCGGAAAACTCACCCGCAGCGACCTGGTCACAGACGCAGAAGAACAGGGCAAAACCCTGATGGAATGTTACCCGGACAGCGAAATGGCAGCAGAATACCGCACACTGGCAGAAAACATTCTGGCTATCTGCAGAAAGGACGGGCTATGCTGAAACGAGTTGGCGGTGAAATAAACCCGGAAGGTGCAGTCATAACGATCGGAGAAGCTGATTTTCCTGTTCCATTTCCGCTCGGACTGGAATTCAACTCTCCGGCACATGGCAACTGGAATATCGTCCACACCGGAATGCTTATGCCTGAGGCGATCCAGATCTATGTCTGCGCAGACAACTGCATGCGAGGCGTCGTTCTGACAGCGGCAGAGATGAATGCGGCAGACCGTTTTTCCTTTGTCACTGTGGAAGAAGAAAATCTCCTGAACGGAAATCTGGAGGATGTGACGATCGAAGGAGTGACAGATATCCTCAATAAATTAGAAAAGAAACCAAAAGCAGTGCTTCTTTTTACTGTCTGTCTGCATCATTTTCTGGGATGCGACCTGGACAGAGTCTATGAAGAACTAGGCACACGTTTCCCGGAGATCGTTTTTGTGCGCTGCTTCATGGATCCGATCATGCAGAAACATGGACTGACACCGGATCAGAAACTGCGAAAGGCAATGTACGATCCGCTTATCACGAAGGAGCCAGATCCGCTGACAGTAACGCTCGTTGGAAGCGACTTTGTACTTGATGAAAGCAGTGACATCAAACGATTGCTGAGAAGTACCGGTCACACTTTGCGGGAACTTCCAGCCTGTAAAACATGGGCGGAATACCAGCAGCTTGGAAGTGCAGAAATTTTTGTTTCCTGTTACCCGCCGGCAAAATACGGTGCAGCCATGCTGACAGAACGCCTGAACAGAACACATCTGTATCTTCCGGGCAGTTTTGATTATGAGGAGATCAAAGAAGAAATTCGAAATCTGATAAAGGAGCTTCAGGCAGGATGGAGCCGGGAGGATACTTCGAATACAAAGTGTGCAGATATCACATCCGAAGAAATAGAAGCATTTTGCCAGAGAGAGATCACTCTTTGCGAAGATTCCATCAACCACGCAAAATCCATCATCGGCGGCACCCCGGTCGTTCTGGATTATCTGTACCACCCAAGACCATTAGGTCTCGCAAAACTTCTTCTGGAACACGGTTTCCATGTAACAACCGTCTACCTCGACAGCATAAGTCCGGAAGAAAAGCCGGCCTTCGACTGGCTGAAACTTCATCATCCGGACCTGGAACTGCGTGCCACGATCCAAACCAAGATGCGTGTCCTTCCGCGCGGGACAGAAGGTAAAGTTCTTGCTATCGGACAGAAAGCCGCCTGGTTTTCCGGCAGCAGAAATTTCGTCAACATGGTACAGGGCGGCGGCTTGTGGGGCTTCGACGGGATCCGAGGAACCATGGAACTGATGACAGAAGCTTTTCTCGAAGAAAAAGATCCCGAGGATCTGATCGTTCGTAAAGGATGGGGGTGCGAAAGCTGCATATGAGACAGTCATACAAAATCATACCGATCTACACCGCCGATGTTTCTGGTGTATGCTCTGCCCTGTATGACCTGGGCGGCATGGTAGTCATGCACGACCCGTCCGGCTGTAATTCGACTTATAATACACATGACGAGATCCGCTGGTACGACCAGGACAGTCTGATCTATATTTCCGGGCTGACAGAGATCGATGCAGTTATGGGAAACGATGCAAAATTCATTCACGATATTGAAGAAGCGGCGAAAGAACTAAAACCGAAGTTCATCGCACTTGCAGGCTCGCCGATCCCATTTATGAACGGGACAGATTTTCCTGCAATCGCGCAGGTGATCGAAACAGAGACAGGAATCCCGGCTTTTGCAGTTCCGACAAATGGCATGCATGATTATACTTACGGAGCAGGTCTTGCACTGGAGAAAATCGCAGAACGATTTGTTAAGAAACCGCATCATATCAGACCGCATACCCTTAATCTTCTCGGCGTAACCCCGCTGGATTTTGGTCCGCAGGCAAACGTAGATGCCATGAAACAGACTTTACGCCAACGTGGCTGGGAGGTCATTTCTACCTGGGCGATGGGAGATACGCTTGAGGATTTATCCCATG
Organism: Blautia intestinihominis; assembly: GCF_040096655.1. Classification (NCBI taxonomy): domain Bacteria; kingdom Bacillati; phylum Bacillota; class Clostridia; order Lachnospirales; family Lachnospiraceae; genus Blautia; species Blautia intestinihominis. The sequence continues at coordinate 9,379 of NZ_JBBMEI010000003.1, forward strand.
CAGGTGAAGCAGAAGTAAACCTGGTCGTATCCTCCGTAGGTCTTCCGGCAGCAAAGATCCTCCAGGAAAAATTCGGAACTCCATATGTTATTGGAACTCCGGTTGGAGGATTTACAGAAGAACTCATCCAGGCAATAAATGAAGAAGTTTCACATCATAATGAAGCAGAAGAAGCAGACAAGAACAACATTCTCGCGGCATATCTTAAGAACCGTCTGGCAGGAACTCCGCAGATAACTCTGATCGGAGAAGCCGTGACCATGGGCTCCCTGGCAGTAACCCTCGAAAAACAATACAACAAACCAGTCCGCGTCATCTGTCCGCTGGAAACTCACGAAGGTCTTCTCGCACCGAATGACTGTACAGCAGATGGAGAAGAAGAAATGGAGCAGCTTCTAAAGGATGCAGGGATCATCTTTGCAGATCCTCTTTACCGCCCGATCTGTCCGCCGGATTCTACATTCATCGAACTTCCGCATATCGCTTTTTCCGGCAGGATTTTTCTGAAAAAGATCAAAAAATGCGGGATCTTTGGAGAGTTAAACGATATAAAATTGCCGTAAAAACGTACATTTTAGTGGATAAAAGCGTTGAAGACTTCTATAATAAATATAGTATGTTTTGGACTTAAGAAATCTTATTCAGCTTCCAGACCTACATGCAGCACTGTAGCGACTGGAAGCTTTTTTTAATACAGGAAGGAAAAGAATGGAAATTTTTACATCTCTTGCAGCAACTCACCTGGAGGATCCTGAGCGGCTCAAAGGTTATCTCAGCAAGATCATGGTCTCCAGCAATCATCTCCTTTCCCTGATCAATGATGTGCTTGATATGAGCCGCATTGAGAGTGGCAAAGTCAAAATAGAAGAAAATGAATGCAGTATTCCTGTAGTGATGCATGACCTCCGAAATATCCTTCAGTCAGACATCAAGGCGAAGCGATTGGATTTCTTTATTGATACAGTCGATGTAGTACTGATGGATGTCCAGATGCCGGAAATGGACGGCTACGAAGCAACAAGACGGATCCGAAGACTGGAAAATCAGGAGATCGCATCGAAGCCGATCATAGCCATGACAGCCAATGCCTTTGAAGAGGACGTACAGGAGGCACTTAAGGCAGGAATGAATGACCATATGGCCAAACCGATACGGATTGAAACACTCTATGCACTGATGAGAAAATATTTGTAAAATATTACATTGACTAAACAAAAATTCAGTGATATGATAAAGAAAAAAGTACGGGAGGAATTCATCATGAAAACACTTGAAACTAAAAACGCACCAGCAGCAATCGGACCATATTCACAGGCAAAAATGGTAGGAAACTTCGTATTCGCATCAGGTCAGATCCCGGTAGACCCGGCTACAGGCGAAGTTGCAGGCGACAAGATCGAGACTCAGGCAGAGCAGTCCTGCAAGAACGTTGGAGCAATCCTCGAAGAAGCTGGTCTTACATTTGACAACGTTGTAAAGACAACATGCTTCCTTGCTGACATGGCAGATTTCGCTGCATTCAATGCAGTTTATGAGAAATACTTCACAAGCAAACCGGCTCGTTCCTGTGTTGCTGTAAAACAGCTTCCGAAGAACGTTCTGTGCGAAGTAGAAGCAATCGCAGTAGCAGAATAAATCATAAGAAATACAGCACAAGAAGGGGATGTTTCGACACCCCCTTTTTGCGTTGCAGGAGAATAAAATGAAAGACCATCATGTGAAATTAACGGAAACAGACCGTGAGATCCTGAAATCCTACAGCACGATGCTGGAAGGGCTGTCCATGTATCTTGGGGAAGGGTACGAACTGGTGCTTCACAGTCTGGAGGATTACTCAAGCTCTGCGGTCAAAGTAATTCATGGGCTTCACACAGGAAGAACAGAAGGCGCGCCTCTCACAGACCTTGCACTTGATCTTCTGGAAGAGATGCAGAAGGAAGATGCAGATAGCCGCGGGATTACGTATTTTACTCACAATAAGAAGGGGGAACCGCTGAAATCCGTGACGATTCCTGTCCGCGGAGAAAAAGACCGCATCATCGGACTGCTCTGCATCAATTTTTATCTGAACACACCATTCTCAGAATATATCAGCAACTTCGTGGCATGCGGCTTGAAACCACAGGAGCAGTACGAAAACCGCAAAGAGAATTTTTCCTCCAGCAGCGTGGAACTTCTGGAAGACATGGTAGAGGAGATCCGACGCGAGGTCATTGAGGACAAAGACATCCCGACCTCCAACCGAAACAAGGAGATCATCCAGAGACTTTATCAGAAAGGCGTCTACAACATGAAAGATGCGGTAGTCAGGACCGCGGAAATCCTTGGAATCAGCAAGAATACGGTGTATCTGCATTTGAGGAATCTGGAGCAGGAATAGAACAGGAGGCAGCATGGCAAAGAAGAAATTTTATGCAGTAAGACAGGGAAGAAAGACCGGGATGTTCCTTACCTGGGACGAGTGTAAGAAGCAGGTGATGGGGTATCCGGGCGCGATATATAAGAGTTTTGGGACGGAAGCGGAAGCGAAGGAGTATCTGGGGATTAGGCAGGAGGCAGGTATATCTGGTGCTTCTGGTTCTGGTGTGGGAAGTGTGGTGGCTGCAAATGGGATGCAGGCAGACAGTAATGCAGCAGACGCAGTAGAAATCTACGTCGACGGAAGTTACCACGCAGGCACGAAAGAATTTTCTTACGGAATGGTCGTTCTGATCGATGGAAGAGAAGAAAAGTTTTCACAGAAAATGTCCGACCCGGAGCTGGCACAGATGCGAAACGTGGCTGGTGAGATCAAAGGAAGCGAGGCGGCGATGCAGTACGCTCTGGATCACAAAATTCCCTCTATTATCATCTACCACGATTATCAGGGGATTGCGAGCTGGTGCAACGGCGACTGGAAGGCAAATAAAGCCGGGACGATCGCGTATCGCGATTTCTACCAGAAAGCGAAAAAGAGTGTTCATATTGAATTCCGCAAGGTTAAGGGACATTCTAATGATAAATATAATGATATGGTGGATGAACTTGCAAAAGAAGCACTTGGAATCCATTGACAAAATCCGTCAAAAAGCCTTATACTATCACTGACTCTGGCATGACCAGAGCAGAACTTTTTGAGGAGGATATTATTATGAAAAACAACAGCAGTATCAAAACCGTAGTTGCTGTCGGAATCGGCGCAGCATTGTTCTTTGTACTCGGACGTTTTGTTGCAATACCGAGCCCGGTACCAAATACAAACATCAGCCTTCAGTATGCAGTACTTGCACTTCTGGCTGCTATGTACGGACCGGTTGCAGGCGGACTGATCGGTTTCATCGGTCACGCTCTGATCGATCTTTCCTGGGGTGGAAGCCCGTGGTGGAGCTGGGTTATCACATCTGCATTTGTCGGTGTGGTCATCGGATTATTTGCCAAGAAACTCAACGTTCAGGACGGCGAGTTCGGTAAAGGCAAAGTTGTAGTATTTGTAGTTTCCAACGTGATCGCACACGTGATCGGCTGGGTAGTTGTAGCTCCTGTTCTTGACATCCTGATCTATGCAGAACCGGCAAACAAAGTTTTTGCACAGGGTGTGTTCGCAGCAGTTTCCAACAGCATTACCGGCGTGATCGTAGGTGGACTTCTTGTTCTGGCATATACCAAGACCATTGCAAAAAAAGGTTCTCTGGATATGGAATAAGATGGTTGCTTAAAAGTAATAAAGCCTTCTCATATGGCTGTTCTGGCTTGTGAAAAGGCTTTTTCTATTGCATTTGTTATTTATTGTGAGTATTAAATTTGAGGTGTTTAAATGACTGAAAAAAAATCCCCTGTTATTTCATTCAAAGATTTTTCATTCCAGTACCGGGCGCAGAAAAAGCCCACACTGACCGGAATCAATCTAGATATTTATCCGGGCGAAAAGGTGCTGATTGCTGGCCCATCGGGAAGTGGTAAGAGTACACTCGCTGGTTGCGTGAATGGTCTGAATCCTTTTTCCAATCCAGGCGAGTGCAAAGGTACGCTGACAGTAGATGGCGTAGATGCACCGCACAGCAGTATTTTTGAACTGTCTGCACATGTAGGAACTGTTCTGCAGGACCCGGATGGTCAGTTTATTGGTCTGACTGTCGGCGAGGACATTGCGTTTGCACTGGAAAACAGTTGTACACCTCAGGATGAAATGCATGAAATTACGAGACATGCCGCAGAATTGGTAGGAATCGAGAGTCATCTGGGTTATGCACCGCATGAACTGTCTGGCGGACAGAAACAGAGAGTCAGTCTTGCAGGAGTCATGGTGGATCAGGTAAAAATCCTTCTGTTTGATGAGCCTCTGGCAAATCTCGATCCGGCCGCCGGTAAACAGGCAATCGAGCTGATCGATGAGATCCAGAAAAAAACAGACACGACGGTTCTGATCATTGAGCATCGTCTGGAAGATGTCCTCTGGAGAAATGTTGACCGTATCGTACTGGTGAACGAGGGAAAAATCCTCGCGGACATGACGCCGGATGAACTTCTTTCTACAAGTCTGCTTGCAGATAACGGAATCCGTGAGCCGCTTTATGTGACTGCCATGCGTTACGCAGGAATTGATATTACAAAAGAGAAGAAACCTGCACACGTAGATTCTGTTGTGCTGGACGATATAGACCGTAAGAAACTTCAGGATTGGTTCGAGGCACAGCCGATTCAGGAAGATGCAGGAGAACGCGAAAAACTCCTGGAAGTCCGCAACTTAAGCTTCGGTTATACGAAAGACCATCAGACACTGCGAAATGTAAGCCTGTCGATCGATAAAGGTGAGATGGTCAGCATTGTGGGACGAAACGGTGCAGGAAAATCAACATTTTCCAAGCTGGTCTGCGGATTTGAAGACCCGGATTCCGGAGAGATTTCCTTCCACGGAAAAGATCTGTTGAAAGAAAATATCCGTCATCGTGCGAAATACATTGGATATGTCATGCAGAATCCAAACCAGATGATCTCCAAGACAATGATCTATGACGAGGTAGCACTGAGCCTTCAGAAATCTGGAATGGCAGAGGCGGAAGTTCACCAGAAAGTAGAAGATACGCTCAAAATCTGCGGGCTTTATCCATTCCGAAACTGGCCGGTATCGGCATTGAGTTTCGGTCAGAAAAAGCGTGTGACGATCGCAAGTGTACTTGTGCAGGATCCGGAACTGATCATCCTGGATGAGCCGACTGCAGGACAGGATTTCAAGCATTATACAGAGATCATGGAGTTTTTGCGTAAGCTCAATGAGCGTGGAGTGACGGTTGTTATGATCACGCATGATATGCATCTGATGCTGGAATATACACCAAGGGCACTTGTGTTTTCAGATGGACAGCTGATCGCAGACCGCAGAGCTTCTGAAGTACTCTGTGATCCGGAACTGATCGAGCGTGCCGCGCTGAAAGAGACAAGTCTCTTTACACTGGCAAACCACTGCGAGATCACACCGCCGGAGGTATTTGTAGAAAGATTTATCGGAGAAGACAGGGAGGTGAGAAGCCATGGCCGCTAAGACTGTATTAAACTATCTGGACCGCGACAGCGTAGTACACAAGATGACAGGAACTACCAAGCTGGCATTTTTCCTGCTGTTTACGTTCGCAAGCATGATCACTTATAATATCTGGGTGCTGCTGGGGCTTTTTGCAGTCAGTCTTGCAGCGTTTAAGCTCAGCAAGATCAAATACCGCGAAGTGCGGTTTATGATGATCTTTATGCTTGTTTTTTTGCTTTTGAATAATGTGTTTATTTTCCTGTTCGACCCGAATCAGGGAACGAATCTGTATGGAACGAGACATGTGCTTTGTCATTTGTTCTGGAGATATGATGTGACCGCGGAGCAGATGTTTTATATGCTGAATATCTCTCTGAAATATTTCGTGGCATTGCCGGTAGCGATTCTGTTTATTTCTGCGACAAACCCGAGTGAGTTTGCGGCGAGCCTGAACAGCATCGGAATTTCCTATAAAGTAGGATGTTCTGTGGCGATCGCGCTTCGTTATATCCCGGATATCCAGAGAGATTATCACAGTATCAGCCAGGCACAGCAGGCAAGAGGAGTGGAGCTTGGAAAGAATGAGCATTTCTTCTCCAGGTTGAAGAACTCTGTCAATATTTTGTTGCCACTGATACTGACAAGTCTGAATCGCATTGATACAATTTCCAATGCGATGGAGTTGCGTGGTTTTGGAAAAAATAGGAAACGGACCTGGTATACCAGGAGGCCGTTTGCAAGACGTGATTTTATTGCCCTGGGGCTGGGCGTGGTGCTGTTGATTGTAAGTTTTACTGTAACTATTAAGTTTGGACGGTTTTATAATCCTTTCATATAGTAAGAGTACTAACTTTGCTGGGAATGGAAACTTAAGGTAGTTGGATGGGTGTTGGATTTACTGGGAAAACGGAAATTAAGGGTATTGGGATGACTGGTAGAAGAGTAAGTATATATTGGACCAAGAGAAATTTAGGTGGAAAATGGCCTGTAGAAGAGTAAGGTGTCTGGGAGTCCACAGAGCGACCGAAAATAGATGGTTTGAATTGCAATCATTTCTACTCAGGTCAATACAAGCTTTAAAATTAGATGCTCCAGCCCCTGGAATCTTGATTTACGACCAATAAACCAATAGTATGCTAAAATGGCAGGACATCTTCTCCATATAAAAGAGAAGAATCCTGCCATTCTTACATATTGCGATATCATTCATACGAAAGTCTTCTGACCTGAAACACCAAGAGAATTTTTCAAAGGGTACTACATAAGAAAAAATTCCCGTCAAACACCCAGCCCAGGGGTGGCGAGGGGACGGGCGACGTCCCTTCGCGGTTTTCTTACATTCCAAATGTAAAACAAATCCCCCAGGGTACACACCCTGAAAAAACCAAATGTCAATGAAATTAACGGGTCAAAGGGCAGTCCCCTTTAATTACTGAATTGCAGCCTTCTTAACCTGCACCAGTGCCTTCGCCACCGCCGGAATAGAAATCACAATTACAGTAATAATAGCTTCTGCAACCAGATAGCTATAATTATACACAATAGGATAAACCGCAGTCAGAGATTTCGGGAAATTTTCCGGCATATAACTCATCCAATACAGATATCCCCCAAGTGCATGAAACGCACCCCTTGCGATAACCGCCGCAATATATCCCTTAAGCAGTCCATGGCTCTGCTTTGCAAAAAATCCCGCAACGCCAAGTGCAGCAAACGCAAGAATATAATCACAGCAAACCTGGAAGAAGGAAAGTACATATGGCTCCTGGATAAACTGCAGGATTCCATAAGCAAGACCGACAGTAATACCGGTTCCAACACCATACCAGTTAGCAACCAGTACAATGAGCAGCATACTGCAAAGAGTAACACTTCCACCCCACGGCAGAGTAAAAATCTTCAGATAAGAAGTAACAAAAGCAAGCGCCATTGCCACAGCACAGAACACAAGCTGCCTTGTAGTAAGCTTCTGTTTCTCTGAATGCTTGCCTGCAAAATAGATCGCAGCCAGAAACAGAACGATTCCGGCGATGATCGCGATGGCATATCCGGCTGTAGTCAGCCCGCCGTCACTTGTAACCATAAAGTTAAACATAAAATAAGACCTCCCTCGTCTTCGATTGAAATAACAGCCTTCGAAAAAGATGACAAGATTACCTTCGTCATCCTGAACCGGACCGATGAAGAACTCACAGCACATATCCGCCTCGGAGAATACTGTACAGAGATTACTGTTCAGCCGAAGTCCATCGGGTCCGGCGTGATGACGGAGTGGAAATAAATTAATAGTTGACATTTCGATAACTATGGCATATGCTAATAATAGCTAAGAAGTGAGGATAAACTTCCATAAGGCAAAACGAAAACCCCCAGAGTTGCCGCTCTGGGGGTTTTCTTGCTCGTTAACGGTGAGCTGTTCCGTTTAGGCTGTTGCTGCCTATCGTCTTCCGCTCAGCCATTTGCATATGTAGTAGCTAACTACGTTTGCTAACACGGAGACAAGAAATGAGGATAAAAATTCTTCCATAAGATTCACCTCCTTCCTGCTGGAGGGTCGGCAGCATTTATAGTATAACACAAATAAGAACAAAATGGGCGTAAAATATAAAATGTTTAGTATTGAAATATAAAAATGTAATCTTTAACGTTTTCAAGTTTTTTGACTTTAAACCCCAAAAGTACTTGTGTTTACAGGTTACTATGAGCTATACTGAAATGGTATCTGTCCGGAGCCTTATGTTTCGGTCGTGTGTGAAAATTGGGAGAGGATTTAAATTATGATTGTTACTTTAATTGAGAAAGTTTACAGCTTTCTGTGGGGAAATCTGGTGCGGATTCCGCTGCCGGGAGGCAGTTCACTTGGAATTTCACTGTTGATCATCCTGCTGATTCCTATAGGAATCTATTTTACGATCAGGACACGTTTCCTGCCGATCCGTCTGTTTCCGGATATGGTAAGTGCGCTGGTTGAGAAGAAGAAGGACAAAAACAGCCTGTCATCGTTCCAGACACTGGTCGTATCGACAGCGACCAGAGTTGGTATGGGAAATCTGGTCGGCGTGGTTGCGGCGATATCAGCCGGAGGAGCCGGGGCAGTGTTCTGGATGTGGATCACAGCACTGATCGGTTCGTCCACCGCCTTTATCGAGGCGACACTGGCACAGCTCTACAAAGAAAAAGACCCGCTGTATGGCGGTTACCGGGGCGGTCCGGCATACTATATCCATGCATACATAGAAGAAAAACAGCACAAAAAGAGAAAGAAAGTCGTGCTCTCTGTATTATTTGCAATCTCCGGTCTGATCTGCTGGTGTGGTATCAGCCAGGTTATCAGCAATTCTGTTGTTTCTTCCTTTAAGAATGCATTTTCTATTCCGCCGATCTATACGACGGTTGTACTGGTTGTAGTTGCTGCAGTGATCGTGCTTCGTAAGAATGCGACAGTCAAAGTGCTTGATATGGTTGTGCCGGTAATGGCAGTGTGCTATTTTGCAATCACAATTTTAATTATTGTGATGAACATTGGAAGCCTTCCGGGAGTTTTTGCAAGGATCTTTCAGGAAGCATTTGGACTTCGTCAGGCGGCAGCCGGCGGTTTCGGCGCAGTACTGATGAATGGAATCAAGAGAGGTCTGTTTTCCAACGAGGCAGGTTCCGGCTCTGCACCGTGTGCGGCAGCAGCGGCAGAATGTGATCAGCCGGTTAAGGCAGGACTTGTACAGGCACTTGGTGTTTTTGTAGATACGATCGTGATCTGCAGCTGTACTGCAATGATCATGCTCCTCGCACCGGAAGAAAAAGTCGCAGGACTTTCCGGGATGGATCTTCTGCAGACGGCAATGGAACATCATCTCGGAAGATTCGGCGTGATCTTCATTGCAGCGACACTGTTCCTGTTTAGTTTTTCCACCTTCCTTGGAATCCTGTTTTATGCGAGAAGCAATGTGGCCTATCTTTTTGGAGATAACTGGGCATCCCAGACTGCATACAAAGTTCTTGCACTTATTATGCTGTTCATCGGCGGTCTTGCGGCCTATACTTTTGTATGGGACCTTGGCGATGTGGGAATCGGCCTTATGACAGTCTTCAACATCATCATCCTGTACCCGCAGGGCGAAAAAGCATTGCGAGAGCTCAAAAAATACGAAGAAAGCAAAAAAGCAAAATAAATCAAAAGTCTTCCGGAACAAAAATTCTGGAAGACTTTTTTTATAAAAAACAAATTTGCAAAACTCCGGAGTATACTGAAAGTATAAACAACAGAACATACTTCTGAAGGAGGAAACATGATGGAAAATTTAAAGATAATGTGGAAAAAGACAGCGTGTGCAATTATGATCGTGGCAGTATTGGTCACTGGAATCCTGACACCGACACAGACGACACAGGCGGCAGTTTACAGTTGGATGAGGACTGCAAAAACAATGTATCTTAACAGGACGATCAACGGAACGGCAAGAAATAATGTAAAACCGACGCTGATGGATCCATATGACTGTTATGACGATTATTTTTATGTGAAAATTCCGGCAAGAATGGAACTATATCTTTCCATTTCTGTAGAGGGAACTTCTCCGTTTGATTTTATCAGAGTTTATAATAACAGTGGAAATGAAATCGGTTCTGTGTACAGTGGATGGTCTTATAACAGAAGCTCAAATAGATGTTATATCAAGATAAAAATGAATTTAAACGGCGGTTCTTATTATATCCGTCAGGCAGATATTTATAGATCCAACAGCGAAAAACACCGCTATTCCGTACGGCTTACCGGTCAGTTTGCAAATGCAGTTTCCTTTAGCGGACTCAGAAAGGCTTACTCCGGAGCCGCGAAATTAACATGGAGACGATTCAGTGGTGTAGATGGCTATGAAATCTTCCGGAGCACTTCTGCCCGTGGCACTTACAGACGAATTGCAACCGTCGGAAGAGGAACTACTTCCTGCACAAACCGCGGACTCAGAAGAAACGCCAGATACTACTACAGAATCCGTGGCTACAAAAACATAAACGGAACAAGAGTATACACAAAAACTTCTGCAACAAGATCTGTCAGAGTATAGCAAAATAATAAAATATCTGTATATCCCAGGCATCCGGCTTTTCGAAACCGGGTGCCTGATTTTGAGTTCACCTGCTTAATGCAACATCCCATTGGTTTTTGCACAGAAAAATGGTATAATTTTTTCAGCAAAACTTAAAGGGGAAGAAGGAGCATATATGGCGTCGACATTCGAAAAAATGATACAGGATTTCAGCAAAAAAGACACAACGAAACTTCTTGAAAAAGAAAAATGGTGATATCATTACAGCGACAACATATTCCGCAGATACGGAACTTGCTGATGGCGGAAAGGCAAAAATGCTGTCCATTCGTATCGAATAATATCAGGCGGCAGTCTGAAATACCATAAAAAAAACAAATATGCAAATCTTTTATTGTAAAATTATAGTGTAATATTATAATTAGAATAAAGGGGCGTGTATTATGGAAAATGGAGATATTGGATTATTAAGATACTGTTTTTCAGCAGCGGGTCAGAAAAATCAGAAAGAGACAGCAGACTGGCTTCAGAAAGTTTCAGACTGTCTGCAAAATGCCGGAGCAGGGAAGGTATTTATGGATGAAAAAAAGGACGAAATACTTTTCCGGGTCAATCACCGGAAAGCATCAGAGAAAAAAGACATTATAGAATACAGAGTAAAAATAATACCGGGCAGCAGCCAACTTACACTTGTACAGACAAATCTATGGGAGAACGAAGCACAGGCCAAAAAACTGATGTGCTGGTATGCGGCAAAACGTAATGAAAGACTCACGCATGATATACAGTATTCCATGAACCCGGTCCAACTAAAAGGAAAGGTCATACTCAGAAATGGATGGGAAACGGAACTGATACGTAGAACAGGAGAGATGAATCGCATCGTCATGAATGACAGAGAGATTTTTGAGGCATTGAGCAGAGGAAAGGTGCCGGACTGTATACAGAATCAGGTTCGCCAGGAGTACCAGGAGTATGAAAGGGAAATCAGACATGGCGTCGATATTTGAAAAGATGATACAGGATTTCAGAAGGAAAGATATGGCACAGCTTCTGGAGGAATGCATGAAGCCAGATGTGAAAAAAGCGAAAAAAATTCCACTGAGGTATCGTCTTATTGCAATAGGCTTTGTTTCACATATGACACTGGATGAGCTGGACAGCAAGTTAAAAGAGAACGGGTGTGAACAGCTGTATGCCCGTAATCAGGTGGAGGCAACGCTGATCTATGCTTTCCTGAAGGGATTTTCTTACGAAGAGTGGCTGAATCTGGAAAGGATCTGCCGGGAAATGAATGATGACAGAACCGATATGTGGTTTAACAGTTCGACCGTAACATATCGGGAACTTCGGGAATATGTCCGCCAGAATTCTGACATCACAGAAGAGGAACTTCAGACTCAGAAAGTTACAAGAAAGCTTCGCAGACAGATCGAAAAAAGTACTACCGAAGAAGATTTTCTGAAATTTATGGAGGACAACCGGGAAGATTTCTGTGTGGTCCGTGAGAAAGCCAGATATTATTTCTGCAAATATCTGTGCTATTATATCGAAGAGAAAACAGAAGCATACCTGGCAGCAAGAAAGAGTGGTTTTGGTCAGGAACAGACACTTGCAGAACTGAATGTACTGAAGTGCGTAGAGCTTCTTCGAAAGAAGTTTAAAGATGACCAGGAAATTCGTGAAGCGCTTCTGGACTGTGCGATTTCTTTTGGAAATATTTATGATGCATTTAATTATTTTTATTTTGAGTATGTTTCTACAGACTGGATGGAAATTCTGATGGATGGTTATCAGGGAAGCCTCAGTAGAATGTCAGAGAAAGAAATCGAATTTCTTGCCCATGCGATCCGGTCATATGAGGATGGATGGGATGAATTGTCAGATGAAGAAGTAATCCAAAGAAAAGTGCAGGAGATAGAAGAACAGGAATGTCTGAAAGACAGTCAGTATGCAAGGGAAGAAAGCAAGAGACAAACTTATCAGAAGAATCGTTCCGGAGAGAAATCGGTCCGCAGTTATATCAAAGGAGTGACGGATCTGGACAGGACGACACTTATCTGTTATCTTCTGTTTATGGGACAGGAATCTCTTGAAAACAAAGAAAGAGTGATGACCAGAGAAAGACTGGATCAGATTCTTCTGGAATGTGGATATGCAATGCTGCGGGACGGCGATGACTTTGATCGTTTTGTGATCCAGTATTTAGAGGTGGATGACCGCATGGGATTTCTCATGGAGAGTGTTGCAGATGCGGCAAGAAGCGAAAAGAATTTTTATCTCTATCATATGTATCAGGGAGCTGTAAGTGAAAATAAAAAACTCAGAACTCTGATAGACTGAGAGATTGCAATAAAAATCTGCATAACGGATGGAGAACAGAGCACGTATGGGAAAGATAACAATAACACTTAGAGAAGATCGCCTTCCGGAAGGAATCGTTTTGGCTGGAAAATGCCGTATTTTGAGGACTTTGCGGATGGGAGAATTTTCTGTTACTTATGAGGCAATGCTTGGAAACAGGAAAGTAGCTGTCAAAGAGTTTTATAACAGGGGCTGTATGTACCGGCAGGGTAACAGAGTTGTTCTGACAAATGAAGAAGACCAGCAGGAATTTGAGAAAGCAAAGCAGAAATTTGTAGAAGAGGCACGACGGCTCAGTAAGTTTGCCTCACAGCCGAATGTGGTTCGGGTGTATGGTTATTTTGAAGCAAATAATACGGTTTATATTATCATGGAGTTTCTCGATGGTCCCGGGCTGAATGAATATTTCCGAAAAAAAGGAAGAGTAGAGGCGGCAGAGATGTTTGGCATGCTGCTTCCGGTAATGCGGACACTGGACAAAATTCACGAGTCTGGAATCATTCACAGAGATATCAGTCCGGATAATATTAAATTTGCACAAAATGATGCTTCAGGGACAGGATTGAAGCTGATGGATTTTGGGTCTGCCAGAGATTATCTGAACAGAAATACCTATACTATGGAACTGAAGGATGGCTATGCTCCGCTGGAGCAGTACTCAGAACATGAACAGGGACCATGGACAGATGTTTATGCGCTCAGTGCAGTTATATATCGTGGAATCACAGGACAGAGACCAATGAGATCCGTCAGACGGGCAGAACATGATGATCTGCGCATGCCGTCGCAGCTCGGAATCCCGATTCCTCCTGTAATAGAAGAAATATTAAAAAGAGGATTGAGTATTCGGAAAGAAAACCGCTATCAGAAAATGGCGTCTATGATAAAAGATGTAGAAAAATTTTCGGGAGGAATGTGAAATGAGAGAAGCAGCAGAGAAACGACGGAAATTGTGGATACTGTTACTGGCTGTAATCTGCAGCAGCTTTGTAGTGGCAAACAGCAGTGTGATGCCTGTTCAGGCGGCAGAAGATACGGATGCGAATACCGGGGAAGTTGTGACTTCCGGCACATTTGGAGAATATAATGGAGAAATCTATACTGTGGATAAGGTTGCAAAGAAAGGGTATCACTGTATCTCCGGACAGTACAAAGATACGATGGCAATTTATCAGGACAAGATCTACTGGCGCAAATCCAGCACAGTTTCTGGTCAGTCGAGTGAGATCATCCGTATGGATCTGGACGGAGATAATCAGACGGTTCTTACAAATTCAGCGAAACCTAATGCAAAATTCTGTATCTATAATAATTATTTGTATTATACCTCCGGTGATGGCAGTCAGAACTACGATGGAAGAAAGATTGATCTTGCGACAGGAGAGGATGTAGAGAGCGGCAGTTATGTTTTTCGTTATGGAAATGAAAAGATATGGGTCTCTACGGGGATTGAAGACGGAGACTGGTATGTTTCAGAGCCCGGATTTGAAAATATACAGAAGGACGACAGTATCGAAGGTTCTGTACTGGGAATCGTAGGAAGCAAAGTCTGCTATATCTATCAGGATGGTGATACCTGGACAACCTGTGGATATGATATAAAAACAGGAAAGAAAGTAGTTCTTGAAAAGGGAAATGCTTCCAGATCAGTTGTCACAGGAGATGGACTTTACTACAAAAAGACAGAAGATGGAAATACTGTACTGTACAGAAGAAATATGCGAGATGGTTCTGTATCACAATACGATTTTGGCGGAATGAATCTGTATATAAGTGGCTGTAATGAAGTTGGAGATGCGACTTTCTTTATACAGTTCCTGCCGGATCAGGGTGAAAATAACACAGAATTATGGAGACTGGACCGCAGTACCGGGGAAAAAGAACGGATTGCTACCTGGTACAATGAAAATGCAGAAAATGCAGCAGAGGAACCATAAATACAAAAAAATGCCTCAGGGCAGTTTTTTATTAAAGAAACAGAAACTTGTATAGAAAAGAATGCAGTCAGAATCGTGTGGAATGCTTGCTGTAAACTGGCAGAAATGCTATATTTATTTTACAGACATAAATAAGAAAAGAATCGCTGTTTTTTGTATGGCGGGATCAGCTGTACAGGGAAGAGCGGGATGCGGAGGCATAGATCATGTTTAAAAAAATAGGAGATGAACGTGCATTTAACGGGATTCTGAATCAGATCATAGATAATATCCAGAATGGAAAACTAAAGGCAGGTGACGCACTTCCGGCAGAGCGGACAATGGCAGAGACTATGGGCGTGTCCAGACCGGCGGTAAGAGAAGTACTGCGGGCACTGGAACTGCTTGGGATCATCAAACCGGTTCCGGGAGGCGGGAATTATATTACTGAGAATCTGGATACCTGGCTGATCGGGCCTTTGACTATTCTTTTTAAGCTGAATAATGGATATCTGAAACAGAACCAGCAGTTCCGTGCAGCATTGGAGAGAGAAGCGGCAATCCTTGCTGCAAAGAAATGTACTCCGCTGGATGCAGCAGAACTCTGGATGATCCTCGACCGTCTGGATTCAGAGGAAGATGAGAAGACAAGGGGAGAGCTGGACCGTGAACTTCACACCAAAATTGCAAAGATCGCGGATAATCCGATGGTCTACAGTGTTCTGGCAGCAGCAGACCAGCTCACGGACAACATTGTATCCGGCACCAGAGATTATATCATGAGAAAAAATAATTCATCCAAAGACATAGATGAGCAGCATCACCGTCTGGTAGAGGCAATCATCAACAACGATGTGGAACAGGCAGAACACTGCATGTCTGAACACATGGATACGATCGAGCGTTATATGGATGAAATGCAGAAAGAGTGCAAACCAGAGGGAAAACGTATCTGAAAGTGTTGAAAGTAAATAATGAATAGATTACAATAGAGACATTAAAACAACAACATCAAAATACTAAGATTCCACGGAGGATAACAGAAATGGATTACGCAAAAGAATCTTTAAGATTACATGGAGAATGGAAGGGCAACATCGGACCGGAAGCCGGCATGCCTGTTATGGAAGGAAAATGTGCATTATTCAAGGCTTTTGGTGATGTAGATGCATTCCCGCTCTGTATCAAGAGCAATGATGTGGATTAGATTGTAAATACGATTTATCTGATCTCAGGATCTTTTGGCGGAGTCAATCTGGAGGATATTTCCGCACCGAGATGTTTCGAAATCGAAAAGAAGCTCAAAGAAAAATGTGACATACCGATTTTCCACGATGACCAGCACGGAACTGCGATCGTAGTATCTGCGGGGCTGACTAATGCGCTCAGACTTGTGAATAAGAAATTCTCAGAGGCCAGGGTAGTCATCAATGGTGCCGGATCTGCAGGTATTTCTATCTGTAAACTCCTTCTGGAACTTGGAATCGGTGATGTTGTTATGGTTGAACGCAAGGGAATCCTTGCACCGGGAGAAGAGTGGATGAACCCGGCACAGAAAGAAATTGCAGAAAAGACAAACAAAGAACAGATCCATGGAGACCTCAAGACTGCTATGAAGGGCAGAGATATCTTTGTCGGCGTATCTGCACCGAATATTGTCACAGCAGAGATGGTAAGCACAATGGCAGACGATGCGATCGTTTTTGCCATGGCAAACCCGCCACCGGAGATCATGCCGGATGAGGCAAGAAAAGGCGGAGCCAGAGTTATTGCAACAGGACGTTCTGATTTCCCGAACCAGATCAATAATGTACTGGTATTCCCGGGCGTGTTCAGAGGTGCTTTTGACGTAAGGGCAAGTGATATCAACGAAGAAATGAAGATTGCAGCAGCAAAGGCTATCGCAGATCTGATTTCAGATGAAGAACTTTTTGAGGACAATATTATTCCGAAGGCATTTGACAAGAGAGTGGGACCGGCAGTTGCGAAAGCAGTTGCAGAAGCGGCAAGAAAAACAGGCGTAGCCCGCATCTGACCGTATGATCCGGTAGTTGTATTTCAGGATGAAAAAAGAAGAAAATACAAGACTAAAAGAAATTCGAAGCCATGGGACCAAAACGTTCCCCTGCGCTGTATACAGAACAAGTTCAAAAGGTCAGGGTGTTATGGTGAAACATCACTGGCACGATGAAGTAGAGATGCTTTATTTTGATAAAGGTGGCTTTCTTTTGGAAGTCAACATGGAAGTTTATCCGGTTGAATCCGAATGTATCTGTTTCATTAATCCGGGAGAACTGCACAGCATTACAAAAATCTGCTCAGAGGAGTCGGGAGAGGACGCAATTGTGTTTCACCCGGCTGTCCTGAGTTTTGAATCTTATGATGCAGCGCAGATAGAACTGCTCCAGCCGATCCAGAACGGGCGGCTGCTTTTTCCGAGGCAGATTTTTCCAGGAGATGCTGTTTTTGAGGAGATTCGCCAGTATTTCAAAGAGATCCTGATGATTTTTCACAAAGACGGGACGGAGAAACTCTGGATGACCAAAGGCGGCGTTACCGATGATGTGGTGAGCCAGATGTACATTAAGTCCTCTTTGCTCCGGATCCTTGCAGTTCTGTGGAAATATCAGCTTTTTACTGTTATGACGGAGAATGGCAATAAGCGTGTTGAAGAGATCAAGAAAGTTCTTTCTTATATAAAGGGACACTATGACGAAAAAATATACATAAGAGATCTGGCGAAACTCATTAATATGAATGAACAGTATTTCTGCCGCTTTTTTAAGAAAAGCATTGGACGTTCACCGATGGTATATATCAATGAGTTTCGGATCCGTCAGGCAATGCATTTTCTGGAGGATACGGACGAGTCTGTGACAGAAGTTGCAATGGAGTGTGGATATAATAATCTCGGTAATTTTCTGCGGGAGTTTCACAGGCAGACGGGGACAACACCTCTGAAGTACAGAAAGAACAGCCAGAATAAGAAGAAATCTTTGACAAATATCTAAAGAATAGGTACAATAGCAGATATGTGAAAGGGGATTAAGATATGGCAAACTGGGAAAACAATATCCGCAAAGTTGTTCCGTATACTCCGGGAGAACAGCCAAATCAGCCGGATATGATCAAACTGAATACAAATGAAAACCCATATCCGCCGGCACCGGGAGTACGAGAAGTGCTTCGCAATATGGATACCGATACACTGAGACTTTATCCGGATCCGGCAGCACTGGATCTTGTACGCGCAATTGCTGATACTTACGGGCTTTCGGATAATCAGGTGTTTGTAGGCGTAGGGTCTGATGATGTACTTGCAATGAGTTTCCTTACTTTCTTTAACAGTGAGAAACCAATCCTGTTTCCGGATATCACTTATTCTTTCTACGATGTATGGGCAGATCTTTTCCGTATTCCGTATGAGAGGCCGGTACTGGATGAGCATTTCCACATTCGCAAAGAAGATTACTTCGGGGAAAATGGAGGAATTGTATTTCCGAATCCAAATGCACCAACAGGTGTGGTAATGCCGCTTTCTGAAGTGGAGGACATTGTTGCACACAATCAGGATGTGATTGTGATCGTAGATGAAGCCTATGTGGATTTTGGCTCACAGTCAGCGCTTCCTCTCATCGAAAAATACGAGAATCTTCTGATCGTTCAGACATTTTCCAAGTCCAGGTCTATGGCGGGAATGAGAATCGGTTTTGCAATGGGTTCACCGAAACTGATTAAATATCTGAATGATGCCAAATATTCTTTCAACTCTTATACTATGGACAGAACCGCCCTGGCAGCAGGTGTGGCAGCAGTCAAAGATCAGGAGTATTTCTGCGAGACCTGTCATAAGATCATAGAGACAAGAGAGTGGACAAAGAAGGAACTCAGCAAACTCGGCTTTTCTTTTGAGGACTCCAAGGCAAACTTTATTTTTGCAACGCATGAGACCTGTCCGGCAGAGGATCTGTTTAAAGCACTGCGTGAACGCCACATCTATGTGAGATATTTCCCGGGTGGACGAACAGGAAATCATCTTCGCATTACTGTAGGAACCAGAGAAGAAATGGAAACTTTTATTGGATTCCTCAGAGACTATTTATCTGAATAAGGAGAAATATATTGGAAGTTTTAGTAAACTGGTTTACAAATACTCTTGGGCAGCATATCTCAAGAGAAATGGTGATCTTTATTATTTCCATGATTCCAATCCTGGAACTAAGGGGCGGACTTCTGGCAGCATCGCTTCTTAATATATCTATGGTGAAAGCGATTCCTATCTGTATTTTAGGAAATATAATTCCGATCCCGTTTATTCTGTTGTTTATCAAACAAATCTTCAAATGGCTCAAAAAAACAAAAATTTTCCGTGGACTTATTATAAAAATGGAAAACCGTGCAATGGGCAAGAGTGACCAGATCAAGAGATATGAATTTCTGGGGCTTTTGCTGTTTGTAGGAATCCCGCTTCCGGGAACCGGTGCATGGACAGGCTCACTGATCGCATCTCTTCTGGAAGTAGATATCAAGAAATCTTCGATCGCAATTTTCTGTGGTCTTATTATGGCAACTGTTATCATGAGTATAGTTTCTTATGGCGTTCTTGGAAATCTGATTCATTAAGGACCTGTAAGAAGAAAAATGAGAGGTTTTTTATGAGAGAAAAATATGAATCGTTGCCGCTGGCAACATTGAAAGACCTTGCAAAAGCAAGGGGATTAAGGGGAATTTCCACTCTGAGAAAGCCGGAACTGATCAACCGTATGCTTGAGGAGGATGAGAAGGAGGCTGCTCAGAAAGAATCTGCACCAAAGGTACAGAAGAGCGTTCAGACTGAAAAACCACAGGAAGTGGTGAGAGAACAGAGATATTTTGAACGGGCAAATGAAAAATCAGCACGTCAGAGTTTCAGAACTCGTGAAAACCGTACTTTTTATGATAATAATGAGAGACGAAATTATCAGGAGCGGAACAACTATCAGGAACGAAATCCGGAAGGTTATGCATATCGCAGTCAGGAGGACTATCAGGAGAGAACTCCGGAGTTTTTTAAAGCCCCGTCAGAGACAGCGCAGCTTGACAGCGGCGAGAAAGCAGATGGCATTCTGGAAGTGCTTCCGGATGGATACGGTTTTATCCGCTGTGAAAATTATCTGCCGGGAGAAAATGATATCTATGTTTCACCGTCCCAGATCCGCCGCTTCAATCTGAAGACCGGCGATATCCTTAAAGGAAGCATCCGCATCAAGACACAGGGTGAGAAGTTCAGTGCACTTCTCTATGTGGATTCGATCAATGGATTCCATCCAAGTGAAGGACAGAGACGTTATAATTTCGAAGATATGACTCCGATCTTCCCGAATGAGAGACTTCGTATGGAGCGTCCGGGCGGTACAGTTGCCATGCGTATCATGGATCTGTTAAGCCCGATCGGTAAAGGTCAGCGAGGCATGATCGTATCTCCACCGAAGGCTGGTAAGACCACACTTCTCAAGGATGTGGCCAAATCTATCCTCAAAAACAGCCCGAATATGCATCTCATCATTCTTCTGATCGATGAGCGTCCGGAGGAAGTAACTGATATCAAGGAAGAAATCCAGGGCAGCAATGTAGAGGTTATTTATTCTACATTTGACGAACTTCCGGAGCATCACAGACGAGTTTCAGAGATGGTCGTTGAGCGTGCACGCCGTCTTGTAGAGCATAAGCAGGATGTTACGATCCTCCTTGACTCCATTACGAGACTTGCCAGGGCATACAATCTCTGTGTAAATCCAAGTGGAAGAACGCTTTCCGGTGGTCTGGATCCGGCAGCCCTTCATATGCCGAAGAGATTTTTTGGCGCGGCACGTAATATGAGGGAGGGCGGAAGCCTGACGATCCTTGCAACGGCACTTGTAGAGACCGGAAGCAAGATGGACGATGTCATTTATGAAGAATTCAAGGGAACCGGTAACATGGAGCTTGTACTTGACCGTAAACTCCAGGAAAAACGAGTCTTCCCTGCAATCGATATTCAGAAATCAGGTACCAGAAGAGAGGACCTTCTTCTTAGTAAAGAAGAGCAGGAAGCTGTCTATAATATGCGTAAAGCACTGAACAGCCTCAAGGCTGAAGATGCAGTAGAGCAGATCCTGAACATGTTCTCCAGGACAAAGACAAATGCAGAATTTGTCCAGATGGCAAAAAAACAGAAATTTTTATAAATAGCTTGCAATTCAATATTCATTGTGTTATAATCAGAAAGCTGTGAAATAGTAAATTCGTCAAATTAATACGAATAGAAAATAGAACGAACATAGAGAGGTGAAAATCATGCGTGAAGGAATCCATCCGAACTACTATCAGGCAACTGTAACCTGCAACTGTGGAAACACATTCGTAACAGGATCTACAAAGAAAGATATCCACGTAGAAATCTGTTCCAAATGCCATCCATTCTACACAGGACAGCAGAAAGCGGCTCAGGCTCGCGGACGTATTGATAAGTTCAACAGAAAATACGGCTTAAACAAATAATCAGACAGAATAAGAAACTAGAGAACAGGTTGAGGTTGGGAAATCTCAACCTTTCTTTGCTTCTGTGGATAATTGGAGTGATATATGAAACCATCAAACATTGGCGGACAGGCGGTAATGGAAGGTATCATGATGCGCCACAAGGACAAATATGCAGTTGCAGTACGCCGTCCGGATAAAGAAATAGAATTGAAGGTTGAGGATTACAAGTGCACCTTCGGTAAGGCTTCTTTCCTTAAGAAGCCGATCATCCGTGGTGTGGTCAGCTTTGTGGACGGACTTGTAGTCGGAACCAAGTGCCTCATGTACTCGGCAGAGATCGCAGGAGACGAGGAGGACGAGGAAGAAGCGGCAAAGAATGCGAAACTTTCAGAGGAAGAACTTTCTGCCAAGAAAGAGAAGGAAGCAAAGCAGTTCCAGTGGCTTCTGTACATAACGGTTGCGATTTCCATTGTTGTCTCCGTAGCAGCTTTTATGCTGCTTCCGTATGCACTGGCAAGCCTTCTTCGTAAGGTCGGAGCTTCTGAGTTTGGAGTGACTGTGGCGGAGGCTTTTGTGAAACTGGCACTGTTTCTGGGATATATGTTCCTGATCTCCAGAATGAAGGATATCCAGAGGACCTTCATGTATCATGGAGCGGAGCATAAATGCATCAACTGTGTGGAGCATGGAATGCCTCTGACAGTAGAGAATGTAATGGCAAGCTCCAGACAGCATAAGCGTTGTGGAACCAGTTTCCTGTTTCTGGTCATGCTGGTGAGTATCTGCCTGCATTTTGTTTTTGTGCTGGTGCCTGTTTACTGGGTCCGCCTTTTCGGACGTCTCCTGATGGTGCCGGTCGTGGCGGGAATCTCCTTCGAGATGATTCAGTGGGCCGGAAGAACGGACAGCAAACTGGCAGACTTTTTCAGTAAGCCGGGTCTGGCAATGCAGAAACTTACGACCAAGGAGCCGACACCGGACATGGTTGAGGTTGCAATCAAGGCAGTAGAAGCAGTTTTTGACTGGAAACAATATTTGAAAGATGAGTTCGGCTGGGAGCCGGAAGAAGAAAATGAGGAAGACCATGCAGACATTTCATGAGCTGTTGACTGAGGGAACACAGCTTCTTGTAAGTGCGGGGATTGAAGAAGCCAGGTTGGATGCCTGGCTCCTTCTGGAGTATACGGCAGATATCGGCCGTGCCTGGTACTATGCTCACCCGGAAACGGAAGCAGGAGAAAAAACAGCCCTCAAATATCTTGAATTATGTAAACAAAGAGCAGAGCATATCCCGCTTCAGCATCTGACACATCAGGCGTGCTTTATGGGATATGATTTTTATGTGGATGAGAGAGTCCTCGTGCCGCGGCAGGACACAGAGGTTCTGGCGGAGGAAGCGCTGGACCGTCTGAAGGAGATCCCGAATCCGAAGATCCTGGATATGTGTACGGGATCTGGATGCCTGCTTTTAAGTATCCTTATGGAGAGATCGGATGCTTTTGGAACCGGCGTTGATATTTCTGAGGACGCACTTAAGGTTGCCGGACAGAACAGAAAAAACCTGAATCTCGAAGAACGGGCAGTTTTGGTACAAAGTGATACATTTTCGGGAGATTATTTTCAGAAAAACAGTGGAAATACATCCTTGGAATATGATATGCTTATTTCAAATCCGCCTTATATACCTACGGCGGATATTCAGCAGTTGATGGATGAAGTAAGGTTTCATGATCCGGTACTGGCTCTGGACGGGCGCGAGGATGGCCTTTATTTTTACCGCAGGATCACCGAACAGGCGGGCAGCTATCTCAAACCGGGCGGCTGGCTGATGTACGAGATCGGCTGTGAGCAGGGAGCAGATGTATCTGCGATCATGAGACAGAATGGCTTTGTCGATGTCGCTGTAAAGAAAGATCTTGCAGGACTTGACAGAGTGGTAATTGGTAAAAAGCAAATGCAGGAGGAACAGCATGTTTGATAAACTTGATGACTTGCTGATTCGTTTCGAGGAAGTTCTGAATGAACTCGGAGAACCGGGCGTGACAGACAACCAGGAACGTTTTCAGAAGCTGATGAAGGAACAGAGTGATCTGCAGCCTATCGTAGACACTTATACAGAATACAAGAAAAACAAAGAAACCATCCAGGACAGCCTTTCCATGCTGGAAGAGGAGAAGGATGAGGATATGCGCGAAATGCTCAAGGAAGAACTTTCCGATGCCAAGAAGCGCGTGGAAGAACTGGAACAGGAACTCAAGATCCTGCTTCTTCCAAAAGACCCAAATGACAGCAAGAACGTTATCGTGGAGATCCGTGCAGGTGCCGGCGGTGATGAGGCGGCGCTTTTTGCAGCAGAGATCTACCGTATGTATGTGAAATACGCAGAATCCAGAAGATGGAAGACAGAGATGATGAGTCTCAATGAGAACGGCATCGGCGGATTCAAGGAAGTCACTTTCATGATCCAGGGACAGGGTGCTTATTCCCGCCTGAAATATGAGAGCGGAGTACACCGTGTACAGCGTGTACCGGAGACAGAATCCGGCGGACGTATCCATACTTCCACCTGTACTGTAGCGATCATGCCGGAGGCAGAGGAGATCGACTTCCACCTGGATATGAATGACTGTAAATTTGACGTATTCCGTGCGTCCGGTAACGGTGGACAGTGTGTCAACACCACGGACTCTGCGGTACGTCTGACACATATTCCGACAGGAATCGTTATTTCCTGTCAGGATGAGAAATCCCAGCTCAAAAACAAGGATAAAGCACTCAAGGTACTTCGTTCCCGTCTGTATGAGATGGAACTGGCAAAGCAGCATGACGCAGAGGCAGAAGCAAGAAGAAGCCAGATTGGAACCGGTGACCGTTCCGAGAAGATCCGTACTTACAACTTCCCGCAGGGACGTGTGACAGACCACAGGATCAAACTTACTCTTCATCGCCTGGAAAGCATTCTCGGTGGTGACCTGGATGAGATCATCGACAGCCTGATCGCCGCAGACCAGGCAGCTAAATTAAGTTCATTAAATGAAGAAGAATAAAGGGAGGAACTTCAAATGAAAAAAACTGCACTTGTAATCATGGCAGCCGGAATCGGAAGTCGCTTTGGAAAAGGAATCAAACAGCTTGCACCAGTAGGACCTAATGGTGAGATCATTATGGACTACTCTATTCATGATGCACTGGAGGCAGGATTCAATAAAGTTGTATTTATCATCCGCAAGGACCTGGAAGAAGAATTCCGCCGCGTGATCGGTGAGAGGATCGAGAAAGTTACAGAAGTTGCATACGCATTCCAGTCCCTGGATGATCTTCCAGAAGGATTTGAGAAACCGGCAGACCGTACAAAACCATGGGGAACAGGGCAGGCAGTCCTTGCTGCAAAGGCAGTTCTTGACGAGCCATTCATGGTAATTAATGCAGATGATTATTACGGTAAGGAAGCATATGTCAAAGTCCATGATTATCTGGTACAGGAACAGCCAGAAGATGGAATCCATCACATCTGCATGGCAGGATTCCGTCTTGGAAATACCTTAAGTGATAACGGAAGCGTTACCAGAGGTGTATGCCACATCGAGGACGGTGCACTGGTTGGTGTTACAGAGACACACAATATTTTCAAGACAGCAGACGGTGCAGAAGCAAGAGATGACAATGGAAATGTAGAGAAACTGGATATCAGAAGTCTTGTTTCCATGAACATGTGGGGACTGACACCGGCATTCATGGATACTCTGGAAAAAGGTTTCGTAGATTTCCTTCAGAATGTAGAAGAGGGAGATATCAAGAAAGAATATCTTCTTCCGGAAATGATCGACCGTCTCATCAAAGATGGCAAGGCAAAAGTAGATGTACTTGAGACAAAGGATACCTGGTTCGGCGTAACTTATCAGGAAGATAAAGCTGCTGTAACAGCCGCATTCAAAAAACTTGTAGAAGACGGAGTATATCCGGCACAGCTTTATAAATGATTTAATCTGGATCTAAGGAGAGTGACATAAGATGGGTAAATATTTTGGAACAGATGGTTTCCGTGGAGAAGCCAACGTACAGCTGACAGCAAATCATGCATTTCAGGTAGGCCGTTATGTGGGCTGGTACTATGGTCGTGAGCACAAAGCAAAGATCGTGATCGGCAAGGATACAAGAAGAAGCAGCTATATGTTTGAATATGCACTGGCAGCAGGACTGACCGCTTCCGGAGCAGATGCATATCTTCTTCATGTAACGACAACTCCAAGTGTTTCTTATGTTGTCCGCACAGAGGATTTTGACTGTGGAGTCATGATCTCTGCAAGCCACAATCCATTTTATGATAATGGAATCAAGCTTCTGAACGGAAACGGACAGAAGATCGAAGCAGAGGTAGAGGCAAGGATCGAGGCATATCTGGACGGCAGACTGGAAGAACTTCCATATGCGACAAGAGAAGATATCGGACGTACCGTTGACTTTGCTTCCGGACGTAACCGTTATATCGGTCATCTGATCTCTATCCCAAGCTGTGATTTCAAGAATATCAAGATCGGTCTTGACTGCTCCAACGGAAGTTCCTCTGCGATCGCCAAGAGTGTATTTGATGCGCTGAGAGCCAAGACTTATGTGATCAACGATGAGCCTGATGGAACAAACATCAACAGAAACTGCGGTTCCACACATATCGAAGTTCTGCAGAAATATGTTGTAGATCATGGACTGGATGTAGGCTTTGCCTATGATGGTGATGCAGACCGCTGTATCGCAGTTGACCATAAGGGAAACATCATCGATGGCGACAAGATCATGTATGTCTGCGGTAAATATCTCAAATCACAGGGCAAACTCAAGGGAAATACTGTTGTTACTACGGTTATGTCAAACATGGGTCTGTACAAAGCCCTTGAAAGAGAAGGAATCAATTATGAGCAGACAGCAGTCGGCGACAAATATGTAGCAGAGAACATGATGGAAAACGATTACAGTATCGGAGGCGAGCAGTCCGGACATATCATTTTCAGCCGTTATGCAGCTACCGGTGACGGTATCCTGACATCTCTCATGCTCATGGAGGCATGTGTCGAGCAGAAAGCAACTCTCTGTGACCTTGCAAAAGAAATGAAAGTGTACCCGCAGATTCTCCGCAATGTCCGTGTGGCAGACAAGAAGACGGCAAGAGAAAATCCGGCAGTTGTAAAAGCTGTTGAGGATGTTGCAAGAGCACTTGGAACAGACGGCCGTATCCTTGTGAGAGAGAGTGGAACAGAACCACTGATCCGTGTTATGGTAGAAGCTGGTACAGAGGATATCTGTGCAGAGCATGTAAATCATGTGGTACAGGTGATGGAATCAGAAGGATTAATTGTAGAAGGATGAGAAACAAAAAAATCATATGTCTGCTGGCAGCCGGTCTTGGAGCATTGCTCCTGACCGGCTGTGGTGGAGAAAATCAAAAAACATATGAGCAGGCAAATGCAGATCTGGAAGAGGCTAACTATGATTATGCACTGAATGAATACCAGGCCTGTATTTCTGCCGGATATAAGCTGGCACAGTCTTACAGGGGATCAGGAATTGTCAAACTGCGTACCGGCGATTATCAGGGGGCGATCGATGACCTGACAAATGCGCTGAATGATGAGAAAACGGGCAAGTCTGACAGAAAGGATCTTCTGGAATACCGTGCTGCAGCAGAACTCAAGGCAGAATTGTATGATCAGGCGATGGCAGACTGTCAGACGCTGGCTGAGGATTATTCGCTGAATGCGAATGATTATTATCTTACGGGCTGTGTGGCGCTTGCCATGGATTCTTATGATGAGGCTTCCTCCAATTTCTCAGAAGCCTATGGAAGTGATTCTACTTATGAGATGGCGATCCAGATCTACGAGGCATATCTGGGACAGGATATGGAAGCTGACGGCACGAGATACCTGGAAGCTGCACTTAAGACAGAGGCAAAGACAGCCGATGATTACTGCGAACGTGGCAAAGTTTATTATTATATGGATGATTATGAGAATGCCAGGACAGAGCTTACAACAGCTGCTGATAAAGGCAGCACAGAGGCAACACTGATCCTTGGCATGGTATATATGGCGCAGGGAGATACTTCCAATGCCCGTAGCTTTTATCAGCAGTATATTGATGCGGATGGAGATGATCCGGCGAAGGGCTATAATGGTCTGGCACTCTGCGATATCTCAGATGGAGATTATGACAGTGCACTTCAGAATATCAGCCAGGGTCTCGGAGATGCGACATCGGATGAGATGAGAGATCTTCTGTTCAACGAGATCGTTGTCTATGAGAAAAAACTGGATTTTTCTACCGCACTTTCCAAAGCCCAGGAATATGTACAGACATTTAAGGATGATGATGCAGCAGCGAAGGAACTGACCTTCCTTCAGTCAAGAGTTGGAAACCAGGCAGCGGCAGGGGATGCCAGTGAGGCAGACACTTCCAATGAAAGTACAGCGGAGGAATCAGCAGATACTGGCACAGACGAATCTTCCGAGGAGAGTTATTAAGTTATGCAGTTTTATGAATTTAAGGAAACCCAGGAGAGGGTGATCCTCATTGGTGTTCAGACAGAAGTGGGAGACGATGTAGAAGCTTCTCTGGATGAACTTGAAGAACTTGCTGAGACTGCCGGAGCAGAGACAGTAGCGAAGGTGATCCAGAACAGAGAGGCAGTCCATCCTGGAACCTATATCGGCAAAGGCAAGATTGAAGAAGTGGCATCCCTTTTACGCGCTCTGGATGCCAATGGAGTCATCTGTGATGATGAACTTTCTCCGGCACAGCTGAACAATCTGGAACGGGAACTGGACTGCAAGGTTATGGACAGAACCCTTCTGATCCTGGATATTTTTGCAGGACGTGCTATATCCAGTGAGGGTAAGATCCAGGTTGAACTGGCGCAGCTTCGTTATCGTGCGGCGCGCCTCGTCGGACTTCGAGAATCCCTGTCCCGTCTGGGCGGCGGTATCGGTACGAGAGGACCTGGAGAGAAGAAACTGGAA
Source organism: Blautia intestinihominis (assembly GCF_040096655.1). Lineage (NCBI taxonomy): Bacteria > Bacillati > Bacillota > Clostridia > Lachnospirales > Lachnospiraceae > Blautia > Blautia intestinihominis. Next base: position 37,715 of record NZ_JBBMEI010000003.1, read on the forward strand.
ACAGACAGACGACTGATCCGTACCAGGATCTCTGCACTCAAGGCAGAACTTGCACAGGTGGAGAAACACAGAGAACTGATCCGCGGTAAGCGTTCCAGAGGAAACCTCAAGACAGCGGCGATCGTCGGATATACGAATGCAGGAAAGTCCACTCTTTTGAATACACTGACAGGAGCGGGGATCCTGGCAGAAGACAAGCTTTTTGCCACGCTGGACCCGACAACGAGAGTGCTCGAACTCAAGGACGGACAGCAGATCCTGCTTACAGATACTGTAGGATTTATCCGTAAACTGCCGCATCATCTGGTAGAAGCTTTCAAGAGTACACTGGAAGAAGCAAAATATGCAGATTATATCATCCACGTGGTGGATGCATCCAACCCGCAGGCGGAGCTTCAGATGTTCACAGTTTATGAAACTCTCCGGGAACTGGGAGCGACCGGCAAAAAGATCGTTACACTTCTGAACAAACAGGACCAGGTAACAGGAAGCGATATCCGTGATCTCAAAGCGGATTATACTGTGAAATGTTCTGCACGAACAGGAGAAGGTCTGGATGAATTTAAGGACGTCCTTGCGAAACTTCTGGCGGAGGATCAGATCTATCTGGAGGAATTGTACCCGTACAGTGAAGCTGGCAAGATCCAGAAGATCCGTGAGTTTGGAAGCCTTCTCTCAGAAGAATATCGTGAAGATGGAATTTTTGTAAAGGCACGTGTACCGGCAGAAATCTTTGTTTCTGTGATGCCGAAATAACGTGCGAAAAGCCCGAAAATACGGGCAAAACCGGCAGATATCATAAGAAAAATATAACAAAAACAAACACTATATAGTTGTGAAATGATTAACATGACACAATATATAGTGTTTTTTATATATTGACGCAAAGGACATAGTTTGATACAATAGGTCTACAGCGCATGACAGGGAGGTATGGTGTAGCATGTTTCAGGTAGTTAAACGTGACGGAGAGATCGCAGACTTTCAGATGTCCAAGATCACTTCAGCCATTGACAAAGCATTTGACGCAAAAGAAAAAATTTACAGTAAGGATATGATCGATCTTCTCGGACTTCGGGTTACGGCAGACTTTCAGAATAAGATCCAGAACAATAAAGTAACCGTAGAGGACATCCAGGACAGCGTGGAGAACGTATTGATCCAGGCCGGATACAGCGATGTGGCAAAGGCATATATCCTTTATCGCAAACAGAGAGAAAAGATCCGCAATATGAAATCAACGATCCTCGACTACAAAGAAATCGTAGACAGCTATGTTAAGGTCGAGGACTGGCGAGTAAAAGAAAATTCAACAGTAACATATTCCGTCGGAGGTCTGATCTTAAGTAACTCCGGTGCAGTAACAGCCAATTACTGGCTTTCAGAGATCTATGATAACGAGATTGCAGAAGCGCACAGAAATGCAGATATCCACATTCATGATTTGTCCATGCTGACAGGCTACTGTGCAGGATGGTCTCTCAAGCAGCTGATCCAGGAGGGACTTGGCGGAATCGAGGGCAAGATCACATCCGCCCCGGCGAAGCACTTAAGCGTTCTGTGTAACCAGATGGTCAATTTCCTTGGGATCATGCAGAATGAATGGGCAGGAGCACAGGCATTTTCTTCTTTTGATACGTATCTTGCTCCGTTTGTCAAGGCAGACGGACTTGCTTATCCGGAAGTCAAGAAGTGCATTGAATCCTTTGTTTATGGTGTAAATACCCCAAGCCGCTGGGGAACACAGGCACCGTTCTCCAATATCACACTTGACTGGACCGTTCCGGACGACCTCGCAGAGCTTCCGGTGATCGTAGGCGGCAAGGAAATGGACTTCAAGTACAAAGACTGCAAGAAAGAGATGGATATGATCAACAAGGCATTCATCGAGACAATGATCGAGGGTGATGCCAACGGAAGAGGATTCCAGTATCCGATCCCGACCTATTCCATTACGAAAGATTTTGACTGGTCAGATACAGAGAACAACCGTCTGTTATTTGAAATGACAGCGAAATACGGAACTCCGTATTTTTCAAACTATATCAACAGCGATATGAAACCGAGCGATATCCGCAGCATGTGCTGCCGACTTCGTCTTGACCTTCGTGAACTCCGCAAGAAGAGCGGCGGCTTCTTCGGTTCCGGTGAGAGCACAGGTTCTGTCGGCGTGGTGACGATCAATATGCCGAGGATCGCATACCAGTCCAGGACACCGGAGGAATTTTACCGCAGACTGGACCGCTTGATGGATATTTCCGCGAGATCACTGCATATCAAGCGTGAAGTGATCACGAAACTTCTGAATGAGGGACTGTATCCGTACACCAAGAGATATCTGGGAAGTTTTGACAACCACTTCTCGACAATCGGTCTTGTAGGAATGAATGAAGCTGGTCTGAATGCGAGATGGCTCGGATGCGACATGACTGATGAACGTACTCAGAAATTTACCAAAGAAGTTCTGACACATATGCGTAACCGACTTTCTGATTATCAGGAGGAATATCCGGGAGAACTCTTTAACTTGGAGGCGACTCCGGCAGAGTCCACCGCATACCGTCTGGCAAAACATGACCGTAAACGCTGGCCGGACATCCGTACAGCAGGAAGCAAGGGCGACACACCGTATTACACAAACAGTTCCCATCTTCCGGTCGAATTCAGCTCTGATATCTTTGATGCACTGGATATCCAGGACGAGCTTCAGACGTTGTATACTTCAGGAACTGTATTCCATGGATTCCTCGGAGAGAAACTTCCGGACTGGAAAGCAGCAGCATCTCTGGTACGCAAGATCGCAGAGAACTACAGACTGCCGTATTACACGATCTCACCTACCTACTCCGTATGCAAGGAACATGGCTATCTGAGCGGTGAGCACTTTACCTGTCCGAAATGTGGCAAGAAGGCAGAAGTTTACAGCCGTATTACAGGATACTATCGTCCGGTACAGAACTGGAACGATGGTAAGGCACAGGAATATAAGAACCGTACTTTATATGATGTGATGCATTCTTCACTCAAGAAGGTACACACCAGCATGGTGACAGTGACAGAGGATGATGTCAAAGTAGAACCGGTGGAAACACATAAATACCTGTTTACTACAAGTACCTGTCCGAACTGCCGTATGGCCAAGAAAATGCTGGAAGGCGAAGATCTGGAGATCATTGATGCAGAGAAGAATCCGGACATGGCGCGCCAGTTCGGGATCATGCAGGCACCGACTCTGGTCATCACAGATGGAGAGCATCTTAAGAAATATGTGAATGCATCCAATATCCAGAAATATGTGGATGAAGAATTAGACTAAAATATCAGACCGTCAGGAGCATAAGAAATGCTTCTGACGGTTTACTTTTTGTATAAAGGTGAGTATAATGAAAAAAGTTAGTATATTTATACATACAGGACGAGGAGAGAGAAAATGATCAAACAGAATATCGTATTCATCGAAAACAAAGCAGGAAGCCTTCAGAAAGTAACAGGCCTCCTCAAAGAAGCAGGAATTGACATCTATGGATTTGCATGTTTTGATGCACCGGAATTTGCACTGTTCCGTATGGTGACAGACAAAGCAGATGAGGCAGAGAAGATCCTTACAGAGAATGGATATATGAACCGTGTGACAGAGGTCATTGCCGTAGACATCAAGGATGAAGTCGGCGGCCTGAATGCTGTTCTTGAAGTTCTCGGAAACTGCAATGTAAACCTTGATTATATTTATACATCTTATCATAGAGGAAACAGTCTTCCGATCATGATCCTTCAGACAGACGATGTTTTTGTCACAGAAAACGTACTGACCAACAATGGCTTCCGTGTACTGAACAGTCTGGAGGGCTAAAAATCATCATGAACAGCACAGCTTTTAAGAAGGGACTCCATGACGGAGTCCCCATTGGTCTGGGATACTTTGCGGTATCCTTTACTTTTGGTATGATGGCGGTTGCAGGCGGGATCTCAATCGCCGCCGCCGTACTGATCTCACTGACAAACCTTACTTCAGCGGGACAGTTTGCAGGGATCGGGATTATTTTTGCTTCGGGATCTCTGTGGGAGATGGCACTGACACAGCTTGTTATCAACTTGAGATATTGTCTGATGTCATTCTCACTTTCCCAGAAACTGGAACGAGGTGTTTCTACAGGGCACAGACTGGCTGTTGCTTTTGGTGTGACGGATGAGATCTTTGGTGTCAGTGCCAGCCAGGAGGGGCGTGTCAGCCCATGGTACAACTATGGTGTGATGGCAGTTGCGATTCCGGGATGGACACTGGGTACTCTGGTCGGGGCAGTCTCAGGAAATCTTCTGCCGGATTTCCTGGTCAGTGCACTGAGCGTGGCAATCTATGGAATGTTCCTCGCAGTCATCATACCGCCGGCAAAGAAAAACAGAGCGATATTAGGTGTTGTGATCGGAGCAATGGCAGTCAGCACCATCTTTGCAGTTGTTCCGGTCCTGAATAAAGTTTCTGCCGGATTTGTGATCATCATTACAACCGTACTGGTAGCCGGAATCGCAGCATATTTCTGCCCGGTCCCGGAAGAGAAGGAGGCGTAGAGAGATGAAGCCAAATATATATGTTTATATCCTGGTCATGGCAGGTGTTACCTACCTGATCCGTATGCTTCCATTGGTCCTTTTTAAGAAGGAGATCACAAGCTCGTTTGTAAAATCTTTCTTATATTATGTGCCATATGCCTGTCTTGCTGCGATGACTTTCCCGGCGATCCTGACAGCGACTGCAGGAGGAATCCTTTCCGGTGTGGTAGGACTTGTCGTGGCACTGATTGTCGCGTATAAGGAAAAGAGCCTTCTGACGGTGGCATTATTCGCATGTGCGGCGGTGTTTATTGCAGAAAGAATCATGGGATTTGTGATGTGAACAGGGAGAATGTACAGGGAAAAAGACACATTCTGCAAGATATCTGGAAGTTTTGTTGATTGACACTTCTGAGGGCGTATGGTAATATGATAAATGCATATATTATGATGTTACGCTGAAGATAGTATAGGATATAAGCTGCAGCGTAATAAAACAGAGGAAGGAAATTATACGATGTTAGAGAATTTGAATTCGTATCTTGATGATCCGATTGACGGAAACAAACAGGATGATGAGGTAGAGATTGATCTGCTTGAGATTTTTAATGTGTTAAAATCCAAATTCCTGATTCTTCTGACAGCAGGTCTGCTGGTTGGCTGTCTCTGCGGATTATTCACGAAATTTGTAATGACTCCGGTATATACCTCTACATCAAGCATTCTGGTTCTGTCCAAGGAGACAACACTTACTTCTCTTGCTGATATTCAGCTGGGAACCAGTCTGACAAGTGATTACACCGTACTGATCAAGTGTACACCTGTTCTTGAACAGGTAATCAAGAACCTGGATCTGGATATGGATTCTGATGCTCTGAGAAAAAATATTTCCATAGAGAATCCATCCGACAGCCGTATTCTGGAGATTTCTGTACAGAATACAGATCCGGAGCAGGCAAAGAAGATCGTAGATGAGATCGCTAATGTAGCATCCAATTACATTGGAGATAAGATGGAGGTTATTCCGCCTAAGATCATTGAGATTGGTAAGATCCCGGCAGTTCAGTCTTCACCAAGCATGAAGAAGAATGTCGTAATGGGATTTATCCTTGGCGTGGTAGCAGCAGCAGCAATCGTAGTTGTGATCACAATTATGGATGATACTCTGAAATCAGAAGATGATATTGCGAAATATCTCGGCATTTCTGTTCTTGCAGTAGTTCCGGACAGAAAGGACTACGTCCACTACAAAGGCAAGAAACGCAGGAAAAAAAGACACTGATTTGGATGGAGGAATCTTATAAATGAGGAAAATTGCAATAAAAGATATCAGAAAGCCGGATTATTTCTATACAGAAGCAATCAAGACTCTTCGTACCAACATCCAGCTTTCAGGAAAGAGTATCAAGACGATCATGGTCAGCAGCTGCTTTCCGAATGAGGGGAAGAGCGATATTGTCCTTAGTATAGCTCAGGAGTTAAGCAGTATTGGCAAGAAAGCGCTTATTATAGACGGAGATATCCGTAAGTCTGATTTTGCGATCCGTCTGGGAGTTGAAGAGGAAGTAGTTGGGCTGTCTCAGTTCCTCAGTGGACAGGCAGAGGTCAAGGATCTTATTTATTCAACCAGTTACCCGAATTTACATATTATTTTCGGAGGACCGATTGCACCGAACCCGTCAGGCCTTCTCAGTGAGGATCTGTTCCGGACATTCATGAAGGAGATTCGGAATTATTATGATTATATCATTGTAGATACACCTCCGATCGGAAGTGTAATCGATGCAGCGGTAATTGCGAGATACTGTGATGGTGGGATTTTTGTCATTGAACCTGGTGTCGTAAGCTATAAGCTTGCACAGAAGTGCATCAAACAGCTTGAGAAGAGTGGATGCCGTATTCTTGGGGCAGTAATGAATAAAGTTGACACCAAGAAGGATAAGTATTATTCTTCCTATTATAAACATTATGGTGGCTATTATCAGAAACTGGCAACATCAGAACAGACAGAAAAAACACAATAAAAGAAAGCAGGTTAGAAGTGAGCTGGAACAGTAGAAGAAATAGTAAATTTACAAATATTATTCTGGTGATCATTTGTATTGCGTTGATTGTGGTTCTTGGAGGACTGTTACTGACAAACCGCAAGGAAATGAAGCAGGAATCAGAACGTCTGCAGAAACTGTCAGAGAAGCAGGAGACAGGAATTGACAATTATGAAACTGTAAAGGAACATGCGTCTGAACTCAAAGAAGAAGCAGGTGAAGAAGACAGCACAGGAACTGCTGATACTTCCAAACAGAAGCAGGAAGCAGCGACAAATAAAGCGAAATCTTCGGATACTGATAAGACTTCAGAGGAAGACAAGACTTCTGATACAGACAAATCTTCAGAGTCCAAGGACAGTGAGACACAGAATGCTGATAAGAGTAATACAGCGTCCGGGGACAGTGAAAAGAAATGAAGACTAAGAGAAGAAGATCTCAGAGACAGAGTAGAGCAAGGATTGTGATTGTTGTCATTGTGATTATTCTGGTGGCAGCATTGTGTGTTGGATATTTTCTGTGGAAGCAGACACAGGGAGTTGTGAAGACCAGTACAGGTGCCAGTCAGGGGGAAACGGTCAGTTCATCAGACCAGAGTACTGTTGAGTATGAAGGAGCGACGTACCGTTACAATGATCATCTGAGCAATTACCTATTTATGGGAATTGATTCAACAGAAGAAGTCAGTGAGATGGAGAGTCAGTTGGATGCCGGACAGGCGGATTCTATTTATTTAGTATCTCTGGATCGGGCGACTGAGCAGGTGCAGGTACTTTCCATTCCACGTGACACAATTACAGAGATTGAGGTTTTTAACCCGTCAGGAATAAGTCTGGGAATGACGGACAACCATATTAACTTGCAGTATGCCTATGGAGATGGTAAGGAAGAAAGCTGTGAACTGATGAAAACAGCAGTTTCGAATCTTCTTCATGGCCTTCCGATTCAGGGATATTATTCTATGAACATCAGCGGTATCTCCGAGATTGGGAAGCTTGTAGGTGATGTGGAGATCGTTGTACCGGATGACAGTCTGGAAGAATACGATCCTTATTTCAAAGAAGGAGCAACCGTAGTTATCAATGGCGATAATGTAGAAGAATTTTTGCGTTATCGAGATTCGGGCAAGAGTCAGAGTGCACTGGTTCGCCAGCAGCGGCAGAAGACCTATCTGAAGGCTCTGATCCCGAAACTTCAGGAGAAGACACAGACAGATTCCTCTTTTGTGGGTAATATGCTGAATGATATCCAGCCTTATACCGTAACAAATATGGGAAATGATGTGTTTGTCAAACTCCTGAATGCAGCAGGAAACAGTACACTGGAAACACAGACTGTTCCTGGTGAGGGCGTAGAAGGGGAATATTATGACGAGTATCATGTAGATGATGATGCACTTTACAAACTGGTTCTTTCTATGTTTTATAATAAGTTGTAAGAGATAGTTAGCACGTAAGTACTATTATCTAAATAAAAATCCCAAAGGAGAGATGAAAGATGAAGCTCAAAAAACGTATCATGGCATGTGTTGTTGCAGCAGCAGTAGTAGTTACTTCTGCAGTTACTGCAATGGCAGCAGGAAGTATCGACAAGACTGGTAAAGCAGACGGTTACAAAGTTGCAGTTGTAGATACAACTACACCTATTTACCAGGAAATTTCCAAAACTTACACAGTTCTTCCGGGCGCAGTTGTTGATGTAAACAAAGGCACAGATGTAATGAAAGATTTCATCGCAGCAGCAAAAGAAGAAACAACTGCAAACGCTAATCTGACAGAAGATCAGAAAGCAAATCTCTTAGAGATCGCTGAAAAACTTGAAGGAACAGAATTCGTAACAGCATTCTACTCCCTGACAGAAGATGAGAACTCTGATGTAACTATCGAAAAAACAGAGGATGGTAAATACAAAGTAACTCTTACTGTTCAGAACCTTACAAAAGACTTAACAGGACTCAAAGTTCTGGCTTACAATGCAAAAACAGGACTCTGGGAAATCGTTGAGATTCCGGCAGAAGATATCGATTTAGAGAACCACACAGTTACAATCACTCTGGAAGACATTTCTCTGTTCTCCATCATCTCTGATGCTCCGGCAGCTAAATAATTAGTTCAGAGGTTTCATATTAATGAAGTGAATTCAATCCCCTTGGATGACCGTAATCGGTTGTCTGAGGGGATTATTTTTTGTATTACATATCTCAAAAGAAGAACTGGTGGTGCAAAAGTTGCCTGAATTCAGCACTATTGAGAAAGTTTTTCATAATAAACTCCACAAGTTGACAACCTGGATAGTTTAAACTAACATAATAGTAACAGTGTTATACCACTATAACAGAGTATGAAAAGGAGACTATTATGTTTTTGGAAATAAGGGATATCAGGAAATCATTTGGCTCCGGGGACAGCAGGGTAGATGTCCTCAAGGGTCTGGATCTGGATATTGAAAAAGGAGAATTTTGTGTGCTTCTGGGTCCATCCGGTTCCGGCAAATCCACGCTTCTGAATATCATTGGCGGGATCGAGAGCGTAGATGCAGGAAGCATTTCCATTGAAGGTGAGAAACTGGCAGATATGAAAGAAAAGAAACTTTCCCAGTACAGGCGGAAGCATCTGGGATACATCTTTCAGATGTATAATCTGATACCGAATCTGACTGTCCGTGAAAATATCGAAGTTGGGGCATATTTGAGTGACCGGGCACTGGATGTGGATGAGCTTCTGCATACACTTGGACTCTATGAGCACCAGAGGAAACTTCCGAACCAGCTTTCCGGCGGACAGCAGCAGAGAACTGCGATTGGACGTGCCATCGTAAAGAATCCGGATATCCTGCTCTGTGATGAGCCTACAGGAGCACTGGATTACAATACTTCCAAGGAGATCCTGAAACTGATCGAGACTGTTAATCAGAAATACGGCAATACCGTCATCATGGTAACGCACAACGATGCGATCAAGGATATGGCAGACCGTGTAGTTAAACTGCGTGATGGCATGATACGTAAGAATTATCAGAATGAACATAAGATCCCGGCAATGGATCTTGACTGGTAAGGAGGCGGTATCATGAAAAATCCTCTGAGAAAAAGGATCCCCCGTGAACTCAAAGGGGAATTCGGCAAATATCTGGTCGTGTTTATCCTGATGGTTACGACGATCGGAATGGTATCCGGTTTCCTGGTTGCAGATGGCAGTATGATCCAGGCATACAATGAGGGATTTGAAAAATACAACATCGAAGATGGAAACTTCCGCACCGGAGAGCGGCTGTACCGTGGACAGCGCGAAGCGATCGAAGAAAAAGGCGTCAAAGTCTATGAGAACTATTATATAGAAGATACTCTCACCAATGGCAGTACGATGCGTTTCTTCAAGAACCGTACAGATGTCAACAAAGTCTGCCTGATGGACGGCAAGCTGGCAGAAAAAACAGGCGAGATCGCAATCGACCGTATGTATGCGGATAACAATGACCTGAAGATCGGAGATACGCTGGAGGATGGAACAAAATCCTGGACGGTCACAGGGCTCGTTGCACTTTCCGATTACAGCTGCCTGTTTCAGAACAACAGTGACACAATGTTTGATGCGGTAAAATTTGGTGTTGGTCTGGTAACGGAGGAAGAGTTTGACACTCTCGATCAGGACAAACTCCAGTATAACTATGCCTGGACTTACAATGAAAAGCCACAGAGCGAGATTGAGGAAAAAGATGTTTCCGAAGATCTGATGAAGGCAATGGGAAAAGTAGTCACACTGGAAAATTTTGTTCCACAGTATCAGAATCAGGCGATCATTTTTACCGGTGACGATATGGGAAGCGATAAGGCAATGATGGTCATGCTTCTGTATATCATCATTGTGATCATGGCATTTGTATTTGGCATCACAACCAGCAATACGATCGCCAAAGAGGCCGGTGTCATCGGAACACTCCGGGCATCCGGTTATACCAGAGGCGAGCTGGCCCAGCATTATATGACACTTCCTGTCATTGTGACACTCATCGGTGCACTGATCGGAAATATTCTGGGATATACGGCGTTCAAAGATGTCTGCGCCGGTATGTATTATGGAAGCTACAGCCTTCCGACTTATGTGACGATCTGGAATGCAGAAGCGTTTCTTCTGACAACTGTGGTTCCTGTGGTGATCATGTTTGTGGTCAACTATGCAATCCTGCATCATAAGCTGAAGCTTTCCCCGCTTAAATTCCTTCGAAGGGATCTGTCCACCAGAAAACAGAAAAGAGCCCTTTATTTAAGCCCGAAACTCAAGATCTTCCACAGATTCCGTCTGCGTGTGATCTTCCAGAATATCAGCAACTATCTGGTGCTTTTTGTGGGAATCGTTTTTGCAAACCTGCTTCTGATGTTCGGGCTTCTGCTTCCGTCCGCACTGGATCATTATCAGATGGAGATCCAGAACAATATGCTGGCAAAATACCAGTATATGTTGTCTGTGCCGGTCAGTGTGATGGGAGGCAGCAATAAACTGGAAAGTATGCTGGATATGCTTCTTTTTTCACGTGATACGGAAACGGATAATGAAGATGCGGAAGAATTCAGTGCCTATTCACTGAATACGCTTCCGGGCAAATATAAGAGCGAAGAAGTGTCTCTTTATGGCATTCATGATGACAGTAAGTATATCGATGCGGATTTTTCGGATGGAGTTTATATCTCACAGGCATATGCAGATAAGTTTTTGTTGAAGCCGGGAGACACGATCACCCTCAAAGAAAAATATGAAGATGATGAGTATACATTCGGAATCGGCGGGATCTATGATTACAATGGAGGTCTCTGTATCTTTATGCCGCAGGATGAACTGAATCAGATGTTTGATCTGGGAGATGATTATTTCAGTGGCTATTTCAGCAACTCAGAGATTACGGATATCGACAGCAGCTACATTGGTTCCGTGATAGATCTGGATGCATTGACAAAGATTTCCAGACAGCTGAATGTATCAATGGGAAGCATGATGGGGCTGGTCAACGGCTTTGCGATCGCAATCTATATGATCCTGATCTATCTCCTGTCCAAGATCATCATCGAAAAAAACGCACAGTCCATCTCCATGACAAAGATCCTTGGTTACACGAACGGAGAGATCAGCAGGCTGTACATCATGTCCACATCGATCGTAGTCATCCTGTGCCTTCTCATCAGTCTGCCGATCGAGGCGACCGTGATGGAAGTCCTGTTCAGGGAAATGATGCTGCAGAGTATTTCCGGCTGGATTGCCTTATGGATCGACCCGATGATCTATGTGCAGATGTTTGCAGCAGGATTTGTGACCTATGGTATCGTTGCGCTGCTGGAATACAGAAGGATCCGCAAAGTTCCTATGGGCGAAGCTCTCAAAAATGCAGAATAAACTGGAATAAAATTCGCACTTCATATTGTTAAAGTGTTAAATAGCTGTTATAATAAAAGGACGAAATTGTTCACGGAAAAGAATTCCATTTTGCAGAATATAGAATAGATAACAGAGGTGAACGGAAAAGAGGAAACGATATGAGCCAGTTAGATGTACTTAGAGAGAGCCTGGGACAGTGTGACGAGATCCTTCTGGATGCACTGCTCATGCGTAACAGAATTGTAGAGGATATCATGGTTTACAAGGAAGCCAACGATATCCCGATCCTCCAGCCGGAGCAGGAGGCAAAACAGAAGGAATGGCTTGCCAGAAGAATGGAAGGCAAGCGTCATAAGAACGAAGTAGACGCAGTATTTGAGGAGATCACCAGAAACAGCAAGAAGATCCAGGCACGTAAACTGTTTGATTACAATATCGTGCTGATCGGTTTCATGGGAGCCGGCAAATCTACAATCTCTGATTTTCTTCGGACAGTTTTTGCCATGGAAGTTGTTGAGATGGATCAGATCATCGCGGAGAGAGAGGGAATGTCCATCTCCGATATCTTCGAGACCTATGGAGAAGAATACTTCCGCAATCTGGAGACAGAACTGCTGATCGAGATGCAGTCCAGGAAAAACGTTGTCATCTCCTGCGGCGGTGGTGTTCCGATGAGAGAGCGCAACGTTGTTGAGATGAAGAAGAATGGACGTGTCGTTCTCCTTACCGCAAAACCGGAGACAATCCTGAACCGTGTCAAGGACAATCACGACAGACCGCTCCTTGAGGGCAACAAAAACGTTGATTTCATCGCAGACCTGATGGAGAAACGCCGCGAGAAATACGAAGCTGCTTCTGACATCGTGATCGAGACAGATGGCAAGGACAAGCTGGAGATCTGCGAAGAACTCGTACACAGCCTCCGCGCCCTGGATGCAGAGAGTAAATAAGGCAGCAAAATAGCATACAACTCCCTGTCAATAGCATAATTTTACTATCATTTATAAAGATTTTACTAAAATATCCAGATGAGTCCCATCTGGATATTTTTTTTCGCAAAAATTGAAAGGTGCATCAAAAAACAGTCCATTTTGTTTAATATATCCATATGGTATTATAATCTCATCAAAAAGCTATACGAAATAGCTAATAAGAACGAATAAAAAATGGGAGGTTTCTTATGAAGAAAAAATTAGTTTTAGCGATGGCAGCAGCAATGGCAATCACATCCTGTGCAGTTCCTGCATTTGCTTCTGATGATGCAGCAGGCGGCGGAAAGATCGGAATTTCCATGCCGACACAGTCTCTGGAGCGTTGGAACAGAGATGGTTCTTATCTGGAAGAACAGTTCAAAGCAGCTGGCTATGATGTAGAGCTGACATACTCCGACAACGAAACAGACCGTCAGGTAAATGATATCCAGAACCTGATCTCCGACGGAGTTGACCTTCTGGTAGTTGCAGCTATCGATGGTGAAGCACTTAACACAGTTATGGATGAAGCTAAAGATGCTGGAATCCCGGTTATTTCTTATGACCGTCTGATCAAATCCGATGCAGTTTCCTACTATATTTCTTTCGATAACTACACAGTAGGTACTCTTCAGGGACAGTACGTAATCGATACTCTGGATCTTGACAATGCAGGTGACAAAACCTACAACATCGAGTTCACAGCAGGTGACCCGGCAGATAACAACGCTGGATACTTCTTCAACGGTGCTTACGATACTCTGAAACCTTATCTGGATGCAGGAACATTAAATGTAGTTTCCGGACAGACAGATTTCGACTCTGTTGCAACAGCTCAGTGGGATACACAGACAGCTCTCGAAAGAATGCAGAACATCCTCGCTTCCTACTATGCAGACGGAACACAGCTTGATGTAGCTCTTTGCTCCAATGACTCTACAGCACTTGGTGTTACACAGGCGATCGAGTCTGACTATGCAGGCAAAAATGACGTTCTGATCACAGGACAGGACGGTGACGAAGCAAACCTTGCAAACATCGTTGACGGAAAACAGTCCATGACCGTTTACAAAGCAGTTGCAAACGAAGCAGTCGTAACACTTGACCTTGCAGAAGCAATGCTGAAAGGTGACACAATTGATGAATCTCTGATCAAAAACTCTGGCTGGGATTTCGATTGTGCATATGATACAGAATCCTATGAAACATCTGATGGAAACAAATGCCCATCCTTCCTGCTTGTTCCTACAGTTGTAACCAAAGACAACATGAAAGAAGAACTTGTTGACACAGGATACTACACACAGGACGATGACGGATACCTTCATCCAGCAGGCTGATACTTCCGCAGGCAGTGAGCAACCAGTAAATATATAAACTTGAATTAAATGGGCGGGGTGAATGCCCCGCCTGCTTTTTGGAAAGGGGGCGCCATTTTGGCAGACAATATTTTAGTAATGGATCACATTACGAAGGAGTTCCCCGGTGTCAAAGCTCTGGACAATGTAAATCTTGAGGTCCAGCGAGGAGAGATTCACGCGCTGATCGGTGAAAACGGTGCGGGAAAATCCACACTGATGAACGTATTAAGTGGTCAGTATCCATATGGAAGTTATACAGGTACCGTTACCTATGAAGGCGAGGAATGTAAGTTTAAAAACCTGAACGACAGTGAAGCGAAAGGTATCGTCATTATTCATCAGGAACTTGCACTGATTCCGTTGCTTTCTATCGGAGAGAATATGTTTCTCGGAAACGAGATTAAGAATAAAAGAGGCAGCATTGACTGGGACAAAACATACAGTGAAGCAGAAAAACACATGGCTCAGGTTGGGCTCCATGAATCTGCACAGACACTGATCAAAGATATCGGAACAGGTAAACAGCAGCTGGTAGAGATCGCCAAGGCATTTTCCAAGAAGGTTAAACTTCTGATCCTGGATGAGCCTACCTCTTCTCTGAATGATGAAGATGCCAAAATGCTTCTGGATCTTCTGATGGAATTCAAGAAAAACGGTCTTACCTCTATCATCATCACACATAAACTGAATGAGATCATCTATTGTGCAGACCGCTGTACGATCATCCGAGATGGTACAACGATCGAAACACTGACAAAAGGCGTAGATGACTTAAGCGAAGACCGTATCATCAAAGGTATGGTTGGCCGTTCTATGGATGACCGTTATCCGGCCAGAAAGCATAACGTCAGCAAAGATGTCATGCTGGAAGTAAAGAACTGGACCGTACATCATCCGCTTTATCCGGAAAAAGTCGTAGATGACAATATTTCCTGTAAAGTACATAAAGGCGAGGTTATTGGTTTCTCCGGACTGCAGGGTGCAGGACGTACTGAGTTTGCAATGTCCGTATTCGGAAAGAGCTACGGAAGCAACATCAGTGGTGAACTCTATATCAAGGGAGAAAAAGTAAACCTCAAGAATCCGCGTGATGCGATCCGTCATGGTCTTGCCTATGTAACAGAAGACCGTAAGACAAACGGTGTGATCCTCGGAGAATCTATTCGATTTAATACAACGCTTGCACGACTTTCCAAAGTCTGTGAAAAGGGCGTGATCAACACAGATCTGGAAGTGCACCTGGCTGATGAGATGACAAAGGAAATGGGAACCAAGACTCCTTCCAATGAGCAGAAGATCGGCAACCTTTCCGGTGGTAACCAGCAGAAAGCACTTCTCGGCAAATGGATGTTTACAGAACCGGATATCCTGATTCTGGATGAGCCGACACGAGGCATCGATGTAGGTGCAAAATACGATATCTATTGCCTGATCAACAAAATGGTAGAAGATGGAAAATCAGTTATCATGATCTCATCCGAAATGCCGGAGCTTCTTGGTATGTGTGACCGTATCTACGTTATGAGTGAGGGCCGTCTGGCAGGCGAACTCAGTGCCGAAGAGGCAACACAGGAACGTATTATGGCTTCGATCATGCAGGAGCAGAATAAGAAATAAGGTCGAAACGTGAATTCGATTCTACCGGGAAAGGGGTAAAAAAATGAAGTTTAATGTAAAAGATTTCTTAAGAAAATATACAATGGTCATTGCACTGGTAGTTGTATTTATCCTGTTCTGTGGCCTGACAGATGGAAGACTTCTGTATGCACAGAATATGTCAAACCTGATGCTTCAGAATGGTTACGTTCTGGTTCTTGCATGTGGTATGTTGTTATGTATCCTGACAGGTGGTAACATCGACCTTTCTGTAGGTGCTGTTATCTGTATGGTCGGTGGTCTTGCAGCTGTCATGATCGGTAACAAAGGAATGAACCCATATCTTACCATTATCATCTGCCTCGTTGTAGGTCTTCTGGTAGGTGTATGGCAGGGTTACTGGATCGGTTACAAACGTATCCCTCCATTTATCACAACACTTGCAGGTATGTTCATCTTCCGTGGATTTGGACGTCTGATCCTGGACAACAAGACTGTTTCTATCCAGGACAAAGGTTTCCTGAATGTATTTACATCCTACATCAACATTCCTGGACTTGACGACACAGCAAACTATTCTGCACTGATCGTTGGTATCGTAGTTGCAGTTTATGTGATCTTCAACGTAGTTCGTTCCAGAGCAAACAAAGCAAAAAGAGGATATCGCCAGAACACAGCATTTTCTGATTACAGCAAAGCAGTCATCATCGCAGCAGTTATCCTCTGGTACTGCTACAAACTGTTCCAGTACAAAGGTATCTCCATCATGTTCGTATGGGTTGTTGCAATCTGCCTGATCTACAACTTCATCACATCCAGAACAGCATTTGGACGTTACTTCTACGCAATCGGCGGTAACGAGAAAGCTACACAGCTTTCCGGTATTGATACAAACAAAGTTTACTTCATCGCGTATGCAAACATGGGACTTCTTGCAGGTCTTGCAGGTCTTCTTTGTGCAGCACGTGTAGGTTCTGTAAACGGTAGTACAGGTACATCCTTCGAGATGGATGCGATCGGTTCCTGTTTCATCGGTGGTGCTTCCGCATACGGCGGCAGCGGTACTGTAGGCGGTGTAGTGATCGGTGCTCTTCTCCTCGGTGTCATCAACATGGGTATGTCCATCATGGGTATCGGTGATTCCTGGCAGTACGTAGTAAAAGGTGCCGTACTTCTTATCGCAGTTGTATTTGATGTATTATCCAACAGAAAGAACGGCTGATCGATCTGATCAGATTAACAAGAGGAGTCATTGTGCAAAAGCAATGGCTCCTTTTGCAATGCTGTCATAATTGTGTTACAATATGAAAAAATACAAAGGAATTATGATGAATTATGAAAAAATTTACACTGACAGTTTTTTGCATACTGGCAGGATGCATCTTTTTTCTGTCAGGGATCTGGGTCTACTTTCAGAAATCCATGGATAAGGTGGATCTGGGCGAAGGAGAATATGCAGCGAGTTATCAGAAGCACTATCTGATGATCTCCAATGACAAAGATACCCTGATGTGGCAGTCCATCTACCAAAGCGCCAGCGAAACTGCCAAAGAAGCCGATGCCTACGTCGAACTTCTTTCACCGGAACAGATGAAGAATTACACACAGGAAGACTGTCTGCGGATCGGGATCGCATCTCACGTTGACGGGATCATTCTTGAAGCAGACGGAAGCAAGGCCGAGCAGAAACTGATCGAAGAGGCTGCCCGCGAGGGAATCCCGGTTGTCACGATCCTTACAGACGATTCTGCATGCCGCAGGATCAGCTTTGTCGGTCTGAACAGTTATGAGATGGGAAGTGCTTATACTGACCAGATAGCAGGAATGCTGAATGAAAAAGGGACCACACAGATCCTGTTTCTTTCGACTTCCAGTTCCAAGACACAGGAGACCAATCTTGTTTACTATCAGGTAAAAAAAGAACTGGAATCCAGGAAAAAAACAGGCCAGTCTGTCAATCTGTCAGAGTACTGTGTGGATAGCAGTGCAGATTTTGACACGGAAGAATTTGTCCGGGATATGTTTGTAAATGAGGAAAGTCTGCCGGATGTCCTGGTATGCATGGATGAAGTCGTGACGGAATGCGTATATCAGGCCCTGGTCGATTATAACCAGGTTGGAAATGTCAAGGTGATCGGTTACTATTATTCCGATGTGATTCTGAATGCGATCGACAAGGGGATCCTGTCCTCCACGATCGCGATGGATATGGATGAAGTAGGAAAATACAGTGTCAACGCACTGGAAGAGTATTTATCTCTTGGGCACAGCAACGGATATTACAGTGTCAATCAGCATGTGATCACAAAGGATAACACCGATGAGTACAGAACGGAGGGCGAAAAATGACAGAAAAAAAGGACACCCCTTCCGTAAATAATTCCATACAGACCAGACTGAGTGGAGTCATGCTCATGGTGCTTGTCTTTGCACTCGGGATCAATTTCTTTATTTTCAGTCAGATCCAGAATGCCGTTACCAGGATCGATGCGGTCTTTTCCAGCAATGTCGATGTGAATGAGCTTTCGGAAGCACTGGAACTTGTTGAGAACACAGTCTATGAATACCTGAATACAAAAAGTACCGAGACACTGGAAAACTATTACCGTTATGACCAGAATTACAAAAATCTGATCGAAGATCTCAACGACAAAAACATGGACAGCGAAGTAAAGATGCTCGAAAAAAACATCCGCAGGATGTCCGAGAGTTATCTGGATCAGACAAATGAGACAGTTCAGGCGAAGCGAGGAAGAAATGTAGAGAAATACAAGACTTCCTACGAAACAGAAAATCAGCTCTATGAATATATCAACACTTACATATACAAATTAAATAATTTGCGCTTTAAGACAAACTCAGCAAATTATCAGTTATTACTGTCATCGATGAATGTGCTGTACAGACTCTGCCTGATCGTACTGATCGTCGTCTATGTGGTTGGGCTTGCAGTGACGGTCCTTCTGGTGCGGAATATGATCCGCCCGCTGACCGCTCTTTCCAATACGGCACATGAGGTTGCAAAAGGAAATCTCGATGTTCCGCAGCTTCCTATTGTTATGGATGATGAAGTTGGAGTCGTGACGAGAAGTTTTAACCAGATGCTGGAGAGCATCCGCGAGAACATCGACCAGCTCAAGGAAAGCATGGAGCGGCAGGCGCAGATGAAGGAACGAGAGCTTATGATGGAGGCACACCTTAAGGAAGCACAGCTGAAGTTCCTTCAGGCGCAGATCAATCCGCATTTTCTGTTCAATTCCCTGAATGCAGGTGCACAGCTTGCGATGATGGGAGATGCGGACAAGACAGGTATATTTCTGGAAAAAATGGCGGATTTTTTCCGGTATAATGTGCGCAAGATGGAAGAAGATGCGATGCTCTGGGAGGAGATCGAGGCGGTAGATAATTATATCTACATCCTGAATGTGCGCTTTGCCGGAGATATTGTATATATCCGGGAAATAGATGAAGACATCGAAAACATCCGCATTCCAAGCATGATCCTTCAGCCGCTGGTAGAAAATGCCGTCCAGCATGGAATCCATGACTGCATGGAGACGGGACGCATTGTGATGTCTATCCACAGAAACCAGGATATGATCGATATCACGGTCAGCGACAATGGTGCGGGAATGACGGAAGAAATGATCGCGAAGGTTATGGAAGGAAGAGCAGTGCAGGATGAAGAAAACCGCTATTCTACAGGAATCGCGGTACATAATGTCATAGAAAGACTGAAGCTGTATTACAAACAGGAAGGACTTATGACGATCGAGAGTGACGGACCTGGAACCGGAACGAAAGTTCATATTGTCATTCCGATGGAAAAAGAGGAACTGGAGTAGCATAAGAAAGTGGAGGGGAAACAAAACAATGTATCGTATATTGGTAGCAGATGACGAGGGAATTATGCTGGAAGCTTTCAAAAGTGTGATATCCAGTACATTTGGGGACAGCTGTATCACAGAAACTGCCAAGACAGGAAGAGCAGTGACAGAAAAAGCAGAAACTTTTCATCCGGACATTGTCTTTATGGACATTCATATGCCGGGAATCAACGGGATCCAGGCAATGCGGGAAATACGAAAATTCAATACGACAGCACTTTTTTATGTAGTATCTGCTTATGACAAGTTTGATTATGCAAAAGAGGCGATCGATCTTGGCGTGGAGCGTTATCTGACAAAGCCGATCTCCAAGGCAAAGATCATCTCCGCGGTGGAAGAAGCCATCGAGAAGGTGGATAAGAAGAGAAATCAGAGAAGCAACCTGTTGAAGATCCAGGAAAAACTGGAAACGGTCATCCCTGTTGTGGAAAACAGCTTTGTAGGAAGCCTTTTGTTCCAGCAGGAGGAACAGACAGCAGACTACTACCGGCAGCTTCTGGATATCGAGGAAAAACAGGGCTATGTCATGGTCATCCAGTTTGGCCAGTCGTATGAAAATGGTAGGCTGATAAGCCCTGTCGGAATGAATGTGAAAGCACAGAGTTTTTATGATGAGCTGAGGGATGTGGTGAAATCCTCTTTTTCCTGTGCAGTGGGATCGGTGATGTCAAACCGTATTCCGGTGATCGTGCCGTGCAGCCTGCCTGAGAATCCATATGAAGAAAGGATCGACCTCGTGGAACAGGCGAGAAATCTTGTGTCAAGGCTGGAAAACAGGATCGATGCCAGATTTCGTATCGGACTTGGCAGGATCAGACCTATGCGGGAATTGGAGCGCTCTTACCGTGAAGCACTCCGCGCGCTGAACGGAAGCAAGAGCAGAGTGATCCATATCGAGGACCTTTCGCAGAACGGTGTTTATGATGAGGAGTTTCCTGTCGATATGGAGAAACGGATCTTCCGTTATCTTGGTGATGGGGACGAAAAGAAATGTGTACAGGAGCTGAATACGTTCTTTGACTGGATGCTGGAACATTACGCGGAGGATATGAACAACATCCGTCTGAAGGTTCTGGAATACATTATCTGGGGCGAAAAGATCGCTTTTGAGGCAGGTGCTGTCAACTATGGATTCAGCTACAGGCGGGATTATCTGGATGTAGCGATGGCATGCAGCGGTTACGAAGAACTCAGAAGCTGGTTTCTGGATAAGATGGTCAACATCTGTCGTTCCATCCGTGATCAGAAAGAGGAACAGTCGAATTCCGCTGTCAAAAAGGCAATGCTCTACATCCAGGAAAATTTCAGCAAGGACATTTCACTGGATGAAGTTTCCGGTCAGGTAAATATCAGCCCTTATTATTTCAGCAAGATCTTCAAGGAGGAAACGGGCGAGAACTTCATTGAATATCTCACTAGGATCCGAATAGAAAAAGCGAAAGAATTCCTGAAACAGCCGGAAGTCAGCGTCAAAGAAGCCGGCGTAAAGAGCGGCTATACAGACCCGAACTATTTCAGCAGGATCTTTAAGAAGCAGACAGACATGACTCCAAGTGAATTCAAGACGAGGTACGGAAAATGAAAAAGAAAAGAGGGATAGCTCTTCTTATAACTGCCCTGATGTTTGTTCTTTGCGTGACAGGATGCGGAACACAGAAAATTGAGACAACAAAAAAAGAAACAACAGAAGAAAAGAAACTCCAGATCGGACTCAGTTTTGATTCCTTTGTGATCGAGAGATGGCTTCGCGACCGGGATATGTTCGTATCTACGGCACAGGGGCTTGGGGCAGAAGTAAATGTCCAGGTGGCAGGCGGTGATGTGGATGAACAGATCTCACAGATCGAATACTTTATCCAGAAGGAAATGGACGTGATCGTGATCATCCCGATCGACGGAGATGCTCTGTATGATGTGGTAAAAGAAGCGAAGGACAAGGGGATCAAAGTAGTCTGCTATGACCGGATGATCGCAAATGTGGATGCAGACCTCTATATCACGATCGACAATGAGATGGTAGGAACCCTGATGGGAGAGGCTTTGGTCGAGGCATGCCCGGACGGTGGAAATATCTTCGCGATCAACGGTTCTCCTACGGACAAAAATGTAGAGGAGGTAGAACTTGGTTTCCGTAAGGCTCTGAAAGGAAGCAAACTCAAGATCGCCTATACAGGATACTGTGATAACTGGCTCGCTGAGATGGCAGCAACGCATGTAAACAAAGGCCTTGAGGTGACAGACGACATTGTGGGCGTGATGTGCGGCAATGATGATCTGGCAAGCCAGGCAGTCAAAGTCCTGGCAGAAAA
Source organism: Blautia intestinihominis (assembly GCF_040096655.1). Classification (NCBI taxonomy): domain Bacteria; kingdom Bacillati; phylum Bacillota; class Clostridia; order Lachnospirales; family Lachnospiraceae; genus Blautia; species Blautia intestinihominis. The sequence continues at coordinate 59,798 of NZ_JBBMEI010000003.1, forward strand.
CCGTCTCGCAGGACAGGTGGCACTGGTTGCGCAGGATGCAGACCTGGCAGCCTGCCAGCGGATTGTAGAGGGGACACAGACCATGACAGTCTACAAACCGATCGAGCAGGAGGCAAGCACAGCGGCGATCCTCGCAGTGGCACTCGGAAACGGTACAGACATTACCTCAAAAGACTGTGAGATCCCGGTCACAGAGACCACAGATGACGGTTCCGGCGAGATCCCATATTACAAGATCACACCGATCGCAGTGACTGCAGAAAACATGGACGAAGTCATCGTGGATGGAGGATTCCATTCAAAAGAAGATGTATATCTGAATGTAAAAGAATAAAAGAGATGTAATAAGAAAAGGAACCTCGTACAGCGCTTTGGAACAGGCTGTGCGGGGTTCCTTTTTGAAGGCTTTGATTTAGATGACCGGCAGAAAGTTACTGCTCGATCCCTTCCATATAGGAATTATAGATATCGGGATTGATCTTTTCCCTGATGGAATCGTAAACGCCCTGAGAAGCCTCGCGGATCTCTTTGCGTGTCTCATCAGAAAGTTTGATGATCTGTGTTCCGCTGTCCTCGATCACGGCGACTTTGTCTGCGATTCTGGCATCGGACTGTTCTCTTGCGTATTCTGTGGCAAGCTGGGCAGCCTCTGTCATGATCTCCTGTTCATCCTCCGGAAGATCCTTGAAGAAATCGTCATTGACGATCAGGGAGATCAGATGCGGAAGATGGTTGGTTTCTACAACATAATCCTGCTGTTCATAGAGATTGTTGGAAACGATGACCTCGTATGGGTTTTCCTGTGCATCGATGGTGTGCTGCTGCAGGCCGATGTACACTTCGCTGAAACTCATCGGGGTTGGGTTTGCACCAAGCGCTTTCCAGAAAGCAAGATGGTAGCTGTTTTCCATGGTACGGATCTTCTGGCCTTTAAAGTCTGCAAGGCTGTTGACCGGTTTGTTTGTACTCATAACACGGAAGCCCTGGTCTGCCATACCAAGAAGATGATAGCCGCCTTCGGTATAGACGTCGCTGATCAGGCTGTTGAACTGTGGATCGTCGATCTTTTTACGGCAGTCATCCAGAGAATCGAATACGCACGGAAGGTCAAATACAGCAAGGTCGCTCATGAAGGAAACCTGAGGTGCAGTATTCTGAACGACAAACGGAATGTCGCCGTCTGCACAGGTCTCCAGAAGGTCACGGTCACCGCCGAGGGTGGAGTTTGCGTAAACCTGAATCTTCATTTTGCCGTTGCTTAAGTCTGAGACTTCTTCTGCAAACTTCTCGGCGAAGATCTGTGTTACGGTATCCTCCGGGCTGGCGGTTGCCAGCGGCCAGGAATAACGCTGTACTTCTTCATCGGAAGAGCCGCAGCCGGTAAGGGCAACGCTCAGGATTCCAGCTGCAGCCAGTACCGGGACTGTACGGAGGATACGACGGATTTTTTTGTCTGAATTATAAGTAGTAAATTTTTTCATCTTTCTCCTCCTATAAGATTCCAATTGAGATCGCCGGAATAAAAGTGATCAGAAGAAGGGCGATCAGGAAGAATACGATCATTGGCATGGCTTTTTTGGCGATTGCCATGACTGGAACATCGGTAAGGGAACTTGCAACGAACAGATTGACTCCAATTGGAGGAGTAACAAATCCGATGGCAAGGTTTACAACCATGATCACACCAAACTGGATCGGGTCCATACCGATCGCCTGCACGATAGGGAGCAGAATCGGTGTAAGGATCAGGATTGCCGGTGTGGTATCCATAACCATTCCGACAATCAGGAGGAACAGGTTGATGATCAGCAGGATCGCGACCGGGCTGTGGAAGTTGTTCAGGATAAATTCACTGACTGTCTGTGGAACCTGCATCAGAGTCAGGACTCTGGAGAATGCAGTGGAAGCAGCCAGGATGAAGAGGATTGGGGTGAAAGTACGGATCGCTTCCACCAGGATTCCCCAGATATCGCGGATATGGATGCTCTTGTATACAAAAAGGCTGATGATCAGTGCATAAAATACAGAGATAACAGCGGCTTCTGTCGGAGAAGCGACACCGCTGTAGATACATCCAAGGATGATGACCGGGCTCAAGAGAGCGAAGAAGCTTTCTTTGAGCACTTTCAGAAGTCCTTTGTCATGAAGCTCCTGAACTTCGGCATGGATCTTGGCTTTGTCCTCGCCGTAGCGTTTGCAGTGATAGATCGCATAGATCATGAGCAGGGCTCCGATCATGAGACCAGGGACGATTCCGGCAAGGAACAGGTCGCTGACGGAAGCACCGGATGCCATACCGTACATGATGAACGGGATACTCGGAGGGATGATAACCCCCAGGCCTCCGGCAACGGCAACGATTGCAGTGGAAAATGTCAGGTCATATCCCAGATTGGTAAGGATCGGGATGGTCATACTTCCTACGGCTGCAACAGTAGCCGGAGCAGATCCGGAGATCGCACCGTAGAAAAGGCAGGTTACGATAACGGCACACGGCATTCCTGCTGTGAATTTACCAAGAAAGTAAGCGAAAACATCGAATAATTTCTTGGAGATGCCGCCTTTTGCCATGATGATACCGGACAATACGAACATTGGGACGGCGAGCAGCGGGAAAGAATCCAGACCGCCGAACATCGCACGGATCAGATATTTGGCACCTACCGTAAAGGAAGGATCACAGATGGAAGGAAGAACAGATGTAATTCCCAGTGTGATCGATACCGGAACAGCGATGACCAGTAATAAAACAAAAATGATAAATAAAACAACGACTGGCATTAGTGTTCCTCCTCATTTGAATTCTTGATGGTGTTGATACGGTTGTCAATTCCTGCACCGATGGCCTGTTCAGCAGGAGATTCTGCATTTGCCTGGATGAAGGACTCTGGTGTGTTGCGCTCCGGGTGAGCCGGGTCAAAGACATTTTCACCTCTTGCTACGCGGAACTCGATGATCCAGCGCTGCAGGACGCGGAATGCGACCAGGATGAAAGATACGAACGGAGCCGCCTGAATGTAATACATCGGGATGCCGCAGGCCGGGGAAAGCTGTCCGCTGTGCACAGAAGACATCATATAGGACCAGGCAAACGGGATCATGTAGATAAAGAAGATGAGTTCGAAGGTGTGGTTCACAACCTTGAAGATCGCCTTGCCTCTGCGTGGGAAAATTGCAACAAACTGTTCGATCTTGATCGACAGGCATTTCTTGCTGCAGTAGCTGACGCTCAAAAAGCCGCACCAGATAAACAGGTATCTGGTGAGTTCCTCAGACCAGGACAGGGACATTCCAAGAACGTATCGGCATAATACCTGAATACCCATGATCAGTGTCATGGCGATCAGAAAAATGACCAGAATAAATTCTTCAAGGTTTTCGTCCAGCCAGTGAAGTGTTTTTTTCATGGATGACCTCCCTTAAAAGTAAATATAGATGCTTTTCCACAATAACTGTTTAATGCTTTACAGTTATAAAAACGCCGGTATTTCTATTGTAAATAAAAATACCGGTGTTTTCAAGAAGTAAATATTATATAATGCGATTTGGCTATATTACATAGCGTTATGAAGAAGTCCAAGGACTGTGTTCAGATCGTTTACTCCCATCTGTCCCGGTGCGGATGCTTTCTTTGCTGCACCAAAAGTCATGGAAGAACCAAATACTTCACCGCAGAGACGGCTGATAACGCCGGTGCCCGCCATGGACATTGTGATGATCGGTCTGTCTGCATAGTCTGTAGCCATTTCCTCTGTTGCAGCCAGAAGTGTGAGAACGTCTTTCTTGTTCTGTGGCATAACTGCAATTTTCGGAATGTCTGCGTTCATGTCCTGCATCTTGCGGAGACGATAGATGATATCTGCTTTTGCAGGAGTCTTGAAGAAGTCGTGGTTGGAAGCGATAACCTTAACGCCTGCTGCGTGAGCACCGTCGATGATCTTCTTAACAATCTCATCACCTGTGAAGATCTCTACGTCGATCAGATCTACATATCCGGTCTGAACTGCTTTGATGTTGAGTTCTGCATAAGCTTCCGGCTCGATCGCTTTCTCGCCGCCTTCTTTGGAAGTACGGAATGTCATAAGAAGCGGGATGTTTCCAAGTGCTGCACGAAGATCCTTGAGTACATCTTCTACTTTTGCAAAATCAAAAACGCCTTCAAACCAGTCTACACGCCATTCAACAACATCAACCGGAATAGAATCAAAGGTTTTTGCTTCTTCGATGATGTCTTCTTTTGTAACACCAACGATAGGAACGATAATCTTCGGTGCGCCTGCGCCGATCTCGATATCACGGATTTTTACTGTATTCATGATTTGGGTCCTTTCTATTTAGTTGGCTTTTCACCCTTGGTTTTCATTTTAGTTCTCTGCTTCAGCAAGTGCAACCATTTTTTTGTAACGGATGTTTACATACAGTCCAAGTACAACACCGACTGCTGTAAGAACGATGTTCATTGTCATAACCTGAGATGGCTGCATTTTGGATGCTGCTGTCAGGATCGTGTAGTTGCAGAGGGAAGATGCGATCATAACGAGCGCGGTTACAGTTCCCTTGATTTTAGGGAAGAGCATGTTGCATACGGAAGTTGCAATCTGCAGAAGTCCGCCTGCGCCTGCCCATCCGATGATGAATGCACCGGCGATCATAAGTGTCTGGCTCTGTCCCATAAGTACAACGATCAGAGTTGCAAGGCAGATAACCGGGTAGATCACGATAAAACGAACGTCTTTGATCTTTCTTGTGAGCAGTGCTGTTACAACAAGTGCGATCAGGGTTCCTGCTGAGTAATAGGTCTGCATGATAGACGGGTCAGCCCAGCCTACGTTTTCTTTTGCAAAGTTCTGTGCACAGTTCAGCCATAACTGGAAAGTACCTGTGCAGGTGAATCCGATCAGGATCATAGCTATGGATTCAAGTGAGAAATGAGTATGTTTCAGGCTGTCGATAAGTCCTTCTTTCTTGCCGGCTGCTTTCTGGTCTGCATCCGGAAGCGGGAACAGGAATACCAGTACAAAAAGTACAAGGTAGATGATTCCACATCCGAAGAATAAACGGTTGTAGGAAGTAAGTCCTGCAGCAGTAGTAGCTACGGTTGCACCGAGTACGAATGGAAGCATCATCTGAGCGATAGCGATGAAGAATTTGATTCCCATTGTAGCAACGCCAGGAGCTTTGTAGATGATCTCGGAAACTGCCGGGTAGATACCTGTGTCAAGGAATGAGTTTGCGATACCGCCGACGATCGCGCATACATAAGCAATTGTGTATCCGCCGTTTGTTCCGGCATTAAATGCGAGTGCCAGACCGACCAGATAGATCGCATAGGAAGCACTTCCAATCGCTGTGGAAATACGGCGTCCTAATTTGTCTGAAAGCGGGCCTGCAAAAGGAAGGGCGATCAGTCGTCCAAGACCTAATGCTGCTGAAATTGCGGTGATTGCCATGGCTTCCACACCCCATGCGGTTGCCAGAGCTTCCTTAATAACTGCCTGTCCTAAGATAGAACATCCAACACCGTGGATAAAATAGTTCAAGTACAGGATCAATGCACTTGGCAGGTACTTTTTGTTCATGGTTCTCTCCTTTTTCTGTGAAACATTTGTTTTTTTTACTTGTGTTTTGTTCTGTCACAAACAATGAATGCCTTTTTTAAATGAAAAGCTTTTATCAAAAGCCTGTTAAAAAAATAACATTTATCTGTATTTTAACAGGTACAATTCGTGTAGTCTAATGCTTTTAAAGCGAAAAACCAATGCATTGAATGCATTAATGTGATATACTAGGAACAAAATTATAATGATTAATGAAAGTAGAAATCCGGGACAGGATATTGGGGAATATATTTATATAGGAGGAATCAATCATGACACTGAATCAGATCTTGTATTTTCAGAAGGTCGCACGGCTGGAAAATTATCATCAGGCAGCAGAAGAACTGTATATTTCGCAGCCGTCTCTGAGCCGTTCCATGGCAGCCCTCGAGAGCGAGCTGGGAGTTGCTTTATTTGAAAAAAAAGGCAGGGGCGTAACACTTACAAAAGCGGGCAAGCTTTTTCTGGAACATGCAGACAGGATTGCAGGAGACTGTGACGTGGCAGTGGGGAAAATGCAGGAACTTTCTTCAGATGGCGGAAAGATCGATATCGGTTATATTTTTCCGCTTGCGGGGCATTATATTCCTCATAAAGTAAGGAAATTTCTGAACCAGGAAGAAAATAAGAACGTAGTCTTTAATTTCTGGCAGAATCATACACCGGCAATTGCCGAGAAGGTTCGTACAGGCGAGCTGGACGTTGGTTTCGGCGGTTATCTCAAGATGGATGATATGGAGTTTTTTCCGCTCAGCGCACAGGAGCTGGTGATCATCACGCCGAAGGAACATCCCCTTTCAGAGATGCAGGAAGTTCCGCTGGTGGAACTGGACCATTACCCGGTGATCGGCTATGAGAGTGCATCCTGGATGGGAACTTATGCCAAGTATCTGTACAGGAAATATCAGGTAAATCCGAATACGATCGTGGAATGTCCGGATGAATATTCTATAGTATCTCTGGTAAGGGAGAATTTTGGTATCGCGCTGATGCCGCAGACGGATATACTTCTGAATGCAGACGGCATCAAGATCCACAAGATCATGGGGCTCGAGATCTACCGCCAGGTTTTTATGTTCTGGATGAAAGACAGATATCGTCTGCCGGCAGTGGAGCGTTTTATCAAATATATGAAGGAACAGCAGGCAGATGATGCAAATGATACCGAAAACGTATCAAAAATTTATTTGAAAGATATTGTTAATTTTTAATACAAAGAGTTATGATAAAGGTGTCACAAACAAAGGATGGCCACTCACATTATGAATATGATGTTAAATGAATAAGGAGATTATTTCATGAAGAGTGAATACCCAAAGATTTTTGAACCTATAACAATCAAAAGAACTACTATCAAGAACCGTATCGCAATGACCCCGATGGGAACAAACTATGGTGAGACAAGCGGTGAGATGAGTAACCGTCACATGAATTATTACTCACTCCGCGCAAAAGGCGGCACAGGTTTAATCATTCTGGAAAATGCCAACATTGAGTATCCGGTAGGATCCAACGGCACCAGCCAGATCCGTATCGACCACGACAGCTTTATGCCGCGTTATTATCAGCTCGTAGAAAACCTTCATAAGAATGGTGCTACAGTAGCGATCCAGGTAAACCACGCCGGAGCTTCAGCCTCTTCTGCAAGAACCGGAATGGAGACCGTTTCTTCTTCCAATATCCCGACAAAGGCCGGCGGAGAAGTTCCGCGTCCGATGACAAAGGAAGAAATCCTTACAACTGTTAAGAAATATGGAGAGGCTGCAAAGCGTGTCCAGGCGATCGGTTTCGATGCGATCGAGATCCACTGCGGACATTCTTATCTGATGAGCCAGTTCATCTCCCCTTACTATAATAAGAGAACAGACGAGTTCGGAGGTTCCGTAGAGAACCGTCTTCGTTTCCCGCGTATGGTACTCGAAGAAGTTCGTAAGAACGTAGGACCTTGGTTCCCGATCATTGTTCGTATCTCCGCAGAAGAGAGAGTACCGGGTGGAAACACTCTGGAAGACACTCTGGAATATCTGGAATATCTCGATGAGTTCGTAGATATGTACGATGTTTCCTGTGCCCTGAACCCATCTCTTCAGTATCAGATCGACTCCAACTACCTTCCGGATGGATGGAGATCCTACATGGCAAGAGCCGTAAAGGACAAATTCAAGAAACCGGTTATCAATGCAGGTAACTACCGTGATCCTAAGATCGTCGAGAAAGTTCTCGAGAGCGGCGATGTAGATATCGTCGGAATGGGACGTGGCCTTATCGCAGAGCCAAACTGGGTTAAGAAAGTTGAGAATGGCGAGGAAGATCTTCTTCGTAAATGTATCTCATGTAATGTTGGATGTGCCGGAAACCGTATCGGTGTTAACCGTCCGATCCGTTGTACAGTCAACCCGGCTGTACCGGAAGGCGATATCTATAAAGCACTCAAAGTCAACAAGAACTGCAATGTTGTAGTTGTTGGTGGTGGTACAGCAGGTCTGGAAGCTGCATGTACAGCAGCAGAAGTAGGCTGTAACGTATTCGTTCTGGAGAAGAAGGATCACCTTGGAGGTCTCTCCACATTCATCTCAGATCTTCCGAGCAAGACCCGTATGAAAGATTTCCCGAAATATCTGGAAGCCCGTGCAGCCAGACTGAAGAATCTTTATGTTTTCCTAAACACAGAAGCAACTGTTGACAAAGTAAAACAGTTCAAACCGGACATCGTTGTAAACGCAACAGGTTCTGTACCGCTTGTCCCGCCGATCAAAGGTCTCAAAGAAAACATCGAGGCCGGAAACGTGGCTACGATCTTTGATATGATCAACAACCTGAACGCCGGCAAATATCCGGATGAAGCATGTAAGGGCAAAAAGGTCGTTGTAGTCGGCGGTGGATCCGTTGGACTTGACGTTATCGAATATTTTGCACCTCGCGGAGCAGAGTGTACGATCATCGATATGCTTCCTCAGATCGGTATGCTTGCAGACCCGATCACCAAATGTTCCATGCGTGAGACTCACGACAAATATGGTGTTAAGGAATATGTAAACACAGCACTTCAGGAAGTGAAGGAAAATGCATTCACAGTAAAACTTCCGGACGGACAGATCAAGGATATGGAATTCGACCTCGGCTTCAACTGCCTTGGAATGCGTTCCAACAACCCGGTACTTCCGGAACTTGAAGAAGCTTTCAATGATACAGATACTTATGTATACACCATCGGTGATTCCGTTCGTGCCCGCCGTATCATGGAAGGTACCATGGAAGGCCGTGCAGTACTGAACGTACTGGAGTCTCAGGGATTCCTGCATCTGGAACCACTTGAATAAATGATACCAAGGGAGCAAAGTTTTTATTAAAAAGAAAAGAGGAAAAAATCATGCCAAACGTAACAGGACATACAGAATTAGTAGGATTAATGGCTTACCCGATCCGTCACACACAGTCTCCGACAACTCATAACCTCGCATACGACAAAAACGGCGATGACGTTATCCAGCTTGCATTTGAAGTAGACAACGATTCCCTCAAAGACGCTGTTCAGAGTATCCGTGCTCTCAAAATGCTTGGATCCAACATCTCCATGCCGAACAAAACTGTTGTTCACAAATATCTGGACGAAGTTGATGAAGCTGCCAAATTATGCGGTGCTATCAACACAGTTGTAAACATGCGTGACGAAAACGGACAGGTTACAGGAAAACTCAAAGGCTACAACACTGACGGTATGGGATACTGGCAGGGACTCAAAGAAGAAGGCATTGATTTCAAAGGAATGAAGATGGTTCTGATCGGAACCGGCGGAGCTGCTACAGCAATCGCAGTACGCGGAGCTCTTGACGGAATCGCAGAGATCGAGATCTTCAACATCAAAGATAAATTCTACAGCCGTGGAGAAGAGATCGTTGACCTGATCAACAAGAACACAAACTGCAAAGCTACAATGAATGACCTTGCAGATCATGACCTCCTCAAAGAAAAAATGCATGCAGCAGATCTGTTCTGCGATGCAACAGGTGTAGGAATGCACCCACTGGAAGACCTTTCCAACATCCCGGACACTTCTTTCTTCAAGAAAGATCTGATCGTAACTGACACAGTTTACGCACCACGCGAAACTGTTATGATGAAACAGGCAAAAGAAGCAGGATGCGAAAAAGTTTACAATGGTATGAGCATGATGCTGTTCCAGGCACTCATCGCCATCAAACTTTACACTGGAAAAGATACTCCGGTAGATTACATGAAAGAAAAACTTGGAATCTAAATAGAAACCAGGAAAGCCATGGGGATGAAACTTCGTCTCTGTGGCTTTTTTAAATGTTCTGCTTGCTTTATCACTTTAAAGTGTGTATAATGAGAGCTATATACAGGTGAGCGAAATCGCCAAATTTTGATACGCGGAAAGGAATATGGATTATGTCAAAACATATCACAGGACACACCGGATTATTATGTTTACTTGGAAGCCCGGTCGCACACAGTGTTTCTCCGGAAATGCACAATGAAGCATGCGATCAGCTGGGGCTGGATTATACATATCTTGCATTTGATGTACCGGAAGATAAGATGCCGGAAGCAGTTCAGGGGCTTCGTACCATGGGCGCAAGAGGCTGGAACATTACCATGCCGGGCAAGAATATCATGTGCAAACTTGCAGATAAAGTATCTCCTGCATCTGAGATTTCAGGAGCATGCAATACGATCGTTAATGATAACGGCGTGCTGACTGCTTACACAACAGACGGTGTTGGATTTATGAGAGCAGTTGCTGAGAACGGTGTAGATATCATCGGCAAGAAAATGACTCTTCTCGGTGCCGGCGGAGCAGCTACAGCGATTCTGGTACAGGCTGCACTGGATGGCGTAGCAGAGATCAATGTGTTTAACGTGAGAGACAACTTCTTCGGAAGAGCTGAGGAGATCGTTGCGAAACTGAATGAGCGCACAGACTGCAAGGTAACTCTGCATGACTTCTCAGATCCGGAAGTACTTCGTGCTTCTATCGCAGAGAGCGCAATCCTTGTAAATGGTACTTCTGTTGGAATGGCTCCGAATGTAGACAGAACGATCATCACAGATACAAGTATGTTCCATAAGGATCTGTTTGTATTCGATGTAATTTACAATCCGCAGGAAACAAGACTGCTCCGTGAAGCAAAGGAAGCAGGATGCAAGACTGGTAACGGTATGTATATGCTGCTGTATCAGGGAGCTGCGTCCTTCAAGCTTTGGACGGGTGAGGAGATGCCGGTGGAGATCATAAAGGAGAAGTATTTCTCTTAGGAAGAGGAAATGTTTGGCTTGAGAAGCCGAAAATAATCGCCAAGGGGACTTCGCAGTCCCCTCGGCACACCCCTCGCCTGGGCTTTCGACGGGACGAATGGTAGTAGGAAAGATACAGAGTTCTTCGTTGTGGAGGACGGGAGGGTGTTGACTTTACTGAGGTTGAAAATTGTGAGGTTATGATTGAGTTAAGGTGGTTTTCGTAGAGGGTGATGCCATCTTTTTTTTGTTTCTTTTTTTATTTGTAGTGGTGAAGATGGAATGGAGGTGTAGGAGAATGGAATCCAGATCAGATGAACTTTATCATGTGTTGTGCGAAAAGGGGTATCCGGACGACTTTTGCCGGGAAATTGCTTATAGGCAGATGAATACGGATTATACGGCTACGCGGATGTTAGGCTACCTCTACCGGGTCTCTGATCCCCGCCCGGAGGACGTAGTAGACGAAATGCTCGCAATCCTGATCGACCGCGAAGCGATTATCAAAAAGAAAGAACTGGAGCACGCTCAGGCAACTATAAATCACGTTTATCGAGAAGGACTGTGAAAATATGAAAACATTAGAGCAATTCAAAGCAGAACAAATGACAGATAGGGAATTCGCTACGAAGTACGAAAAGATTCGCCTTGAACTTGAGAATGAAAAAACAAAAATAGAGGCAGAATATGAATTGAAAAATAATGTGGAATAATAAGAAAAAAGCACTGAAATCATGATGATGTCATGAGTTCAGTGCTTTTTTCTGTTACAGACTACTTAAGAAATGAAAGATCAATCTCCCCATCGAAAACGGTAGTAGCCGGTCCTGTCATATATACAAGGTTTTCCTGGGGGTTCCAGAGGATCTGGAGGTCGCCGCCGAGGAGTTTGACGGTGACTGGTTCACCTTCATCGACGAGTCCGTTCAGAGTGGAGGCTACGGCTACGGCGCAGGCACCGGTGCCGCAGGCGAGGGTTTCGCCGGAACCGCGCTCCCATACACGCATCTGGAGCGTGTGGCGGTCGATGACTTTGACAAATTCTGTGTTGATACGGTCCGGGAAATCAATGTGATTTTCGAATTTCGGGCCGATTTTTTCGATTTCGAGATTGTCGATATCATCCATATATACGATCGCATGTGGATTTCCCATAGAAACACCTGTGATACGGTAAGTAGTACCATCCACATCCAGCGGCTCGTTAATGACCTGCTCTTTGCCGGAAACAATCGGGATCTGGTTTGCAGTCAGGATCGGTGAGCCCATATTTACTTTAACCAGGGCAACCTTGCCGTCATCCCCAAGTGTCAGATCCAGATACTTAATACCGCTCTTGGTTGCAACAGAGATGCTGGTTTTGTCGATAATGCCGTAATCATAAGCATACTTGGCAACGCATCTGATCCCATTTCCGCACATAGCACCCTGAGAGCCATCGAGATTGTACATATCCATTTCACAGTCTGCCACATCAGACGGTTTGATCAGAATTAGACCATCTGATCCGATTCCGAAATGGCGGTCGCTGACGAATTTTGCCACCGCAGACGGATTGGTTACTGTTTCCTTGAAGCAATTCACGTATACATAATCGTTGCCGATCCCGTGCATTTTTGTAAATTTCATATAAATCCTCCTGTTTATTAAATATTCTCCCCATTCAGTTGCAATATCTTTAGTAAAACGCTGGATAAACTTTCCAGCACCATAGAACCATAGTATAACGGAAAAATGTTATAGTTTTGTGAAGATTAACTAAAAAATACTCAAAATTCTTATGAATAACGCCTAAACACTTTCTATAATAATCCGGAATCTACGGAACCAGCTCCTGCATCTTTGGAAACGGTCCGAGACTGCGTTTCAGAATTCCAGTCACCTGTGCGATCAGAATACCATAATTCGTGATCGGCACGCCCTGATCCTGGCAGCATGCGATGCGGTATTTCATTTCGCGTTCATTCAGCATGCAGCCGCCGCAGTGAACGACCATTTTATAGGAAGAAACATCATCCGGGAATTCTGTGCCGGAAGTAAATTCAAATACAGGTTCTTTTCCTGTATAGTTTCGGATCCACTCAGGCATCTTGCAGGTTCCAATATCTCCACATTGACGATGATGCGTACATCCTTCTGCGATCAGGATATGGTCGCCATCCTCGATAGAAGAAAGTGCGGCAACGCCTTTCAGCTGTGTCTCCAGTTCTCCTTTATATCTTGCAAAAAGAATAGAAAACGAAGTCAGAGTGATATTCTCCGGCACATCTTTTGAAACACGCGCAAATGCCTGGCTGTCAGTGACAACCAGTTTCGGACAGACACCCTGCGCCAGAAAATGATCCAGAGTACTTTTTAACTCCGTATCCCGCACAACAAGGGAAAGTGCGCCACGTTCCAGAATATCACGGATCGTCTGCTGCTGCGGCAGGATCAGACGGCCTTTCGGTGCGGCCTTGTCGATCGGGACGACCAGGATCACCAGATCAAGCGGCTCGATCAGATCCTGGATCAGTGGATACTGGTGTGTATCTTCCGGTTTCAGAGTGGCGATCTTTTCTTTTAGTTCCTGGATGTTCATGCCATCAGCTGCACTGGCCAGAACTTCCCCGGCGCGGACTGACATTGCGAGATTCTTGATCTCTTCGACAGAAAGAAGATCAATCTTATTGTAAACAACAAGATACGGAATGTGCTTCTCATGGAATTTATGAAGAAGCGCAAATTCCTCTTCACCCTTTCCAGTGGTGCTGTCCACGACCAGGATCGCAATATCCGTCTTGTTCAGGACCTGATAGCTTTTGCGCACGCGAAGCGCACCAAGTTCGCCCTCATCATCAATCCCCGGTGTGTCAATGACAACCACAGGGCCAAGCGGCAGCAGTTCCATGGATTTGTATACAGGATCCGTCGTAGTTCCCATCACAGAAGAAACGATCGCAAGATCCTGTCCGGTCACAGCATTGATCACACTCGATTTCCCGGCATTTCTTTTTCCAAAAAAACTGATATGTACCCGTTCAGAAGCAGGTGTCTGATTCATTCCCATAACTCTTCCCCCTTTGCCTTCGAAAAAAGATTACAGAAAATAATCCGAAAAAACAGGAAAAATTTACTGCAATATTTTAAATTATGAAAGTGTTTCTTTCTATTATAAGAAAATACAGAAAAATATGCAAGTATGAGAAGTGCATTTCTGCGTAAAAAGCGACAATGCTAAAATTTTTGTATTGCACTAAAAGAAAGAATTGCTTGTATTTTCTGCGGATTATGATACAATAAGAAAAATGAAGAGGAATTATGCATTTTTTCTGCATAAATATTCCAGGAAAACGAGGAGGAAAAGAAGATGAACTTAAAGAAAATCACAGCAATCGCTCTTGGTGCAGTTATGACTGTATCTATGGCAGTACCGACATTTGCAGCAGACGATGTAGAGACCGTTACAGATGGCAAACTTACAGTAGCAACAAGCCCGGACTTTGCACCGTATGAATTCTATTCTATCGATGATGACGGCAACCCGACACTGGCAGGATTTGACATGGATCTGGCTAAGTACATCGCAGACAAGATGGGACTGGAACTGGAAGTAGTTCCGATGGACTTTGACGGTGTATTAAGCGAACTTGCTCAGAAGAACGTAGACCTTGGCATGGCTGGTCTTTCCCCAGATCCGGCACGTGAGGATGCTATGGAGTTCTCAGACCTGTACTATCAGGGTGGACAGTCCTTCGTAACTGTCAAAGACAAAGCAGATCAGTTCAAATCTCTTGAAGATGCAAACAACAAGGATTACTCCATCGGAGCACAGACAGGTTCTATCCAGCTTGATCTTGCAAACGAGAACACACCGGATGCTGATATCGTATCTCTTCCTAAGGTTACTGACCTTATCACAGAGCTTCTGACAGGTAAGATGGATGGTGCATTCATCGAGACAGCAGTAGCAGAGAGCTATCAGAAGAACTATCCGGATCTTGTGATCGTATGTGATGTACCGTATGATACCGTAGGATCTGCAATCGGTGTTTCAAAAGGAAACGATGCACTTCTCAAAGCTGTAAACGCAGCGATCGCAGATGCACTTGATGACGGTTCCATGGACAAATTCATCGCAGATGCAACAGAGCTTGCAGCAGGTCAGACATATGAAGGAACACTGGACGACAACGGTGCAGTTCCGGAGACAGATGACACTGCAGAAGATGCTGAATAAGCAGATCAACCTGACTGGTAATACAAGCAATGGATAATGGATTCCTCCCCAGAACTGATGGGGAGGAATTTTGCTGACGATCAATTTATTACATTATTAAGAAAGGAATTTTTATGGACAGTTTTATTAAATTATCTAATTTTGGCAAAATTGCCCCATATGCACAGCTGTTCAGACAGGGACTTCTGGTAACTGTACTGTTATCCCTGTTCACCGTTGCGATCGGTTTTGTGCTCGCACTGATCCTTGCGCTGATGCGTATGTCAAACATCCGTCCGTTCCGCGCTCTCGCAGTAGACCGTAATGGACATCTGAGAGAGGGAGGACCGCTGGTATGGCTCTCAAAATTCAATCCCCTTTCTTTTATCGCAACTGCATACGTTGAGATCCTTCGTTCCACACCTGTACTGGTACAGATCTTCATCATCTACTATGGTGTGTTCGGAATGATCGACCTTCCGTCTTTCCAGATGTTTGGATTTATCAAATTCAACAGATTTTTCCCTGGTGTCGTTGCACTTGGAATGAACTCCGGTGCTTACCTCTGTGAGATCATCCGTGCAGGTATCCAGTCCATCGATCAGGGACAGACAGAGGCAGCCCGTTCTCTGGGACTTTCTCAGACAATGAACCTGCGTTACATCATTCTTCCGCAGGCACTCAAGAATATCCTTCCGGCGATTGCAAATGAATTCGTTGTTATCATCAAGGAATCTGCGATTACATACACCATCGGTGTACAGGATATCATGTCTGCAGTAAACGCAGTCAAAGGTGCGACCTTTATCATCATCGAGCCTCTGCTGGTAGCAACAGCGATCTATTTCTGCCTGTGCTTCCCGACCTCCAAACTGATCGCATATTTCGAAAGGAGAATGAGCCATGGCGACAAACGATAGTATGATCCAGGTAAAAAACCTCAAGAAACATTATCACAGGGGCGCGATCAAGGCTCTGGATGATGTGACAGTCAACATCAACAAAGGTGATGTTATGGTAGTCATCGGACCGTCAGGTTCCGGTAAATCCACTTTTCTTCGAAGCCTGAACCTTCTGGAAGAGCCGACAGACGGTGAGATCATCTTCAACGGTGTGGATATCACCAAGAAGAAATACAAGGACGCTTCCGGCAAGACTGTAAAGCTCAACATCGACGATCTTCGTCAGAAAATGGGAATGGTGTTCCAGCATTTTAACCTGTTCCCGCATATGACGATCCTTGACAACATGACCCTGGCACCTATGAAGGTCAAAGGTGTTTCCAAAGAAGATGCCGAGAAAAAAGCTCTGGAGCTTCTTGCGCGTGTAGGACTTGCTGACCGTGCCAATGCATATCCGATCCAGCTTTCCGGCGGACAGAAACAGCGTGTTGCGATCGTCCGCGCACTTGCAATGGAACCGGAAGTCATGCTGTTTGACGAGCCGACTTCCGCACTTGACCCGGAGATGGTAGGAGAGGTTTTGGATGTTATGAAAGAACTTGCGAAGGAAGGCATGACCATGGTCGTGGTAACACACGAGATGGGATTTGCAAGAGAGGTTGGAAACCGTGTACTTTTTATGGCAGACGGGAAACTTCTCGTAGACGGAACACCGTCAGAAATCTTTGATAACCCGAGCAACCCGCGTCTGCAGGAATTTTTATCCAAAGTTTTATAAAATCAACAAAGATCAACGAGAAGGTAACCGGAAGATTCTGGTTGCCTTTTCGTGAATAAAGATAAATCATGTCGAAAGAAGGTATTATATTATGACAGCAGAAAAACAGTCTGCACTGCAGACGATCGAAGAAAAAAAAACTCTGATCACCGGTATCGCAGATAAGATCTGGGGATTTGCAGAGCTTTCCCTCCAGGAATTTAAGTCAGCCGAAACCTACTGCGAAGCTCTGGAAAAAGAGGGATTCGAAGTGGAGCGTGGAACCAGCAATATCGAGACGGCTTTTGCGGCATCTTATGGCCACGGACGTCCGTATATCGGAATCCTCGCAGAGTATGACGCGCTTTCAGGGCTTTCTCAGGAAGCAGGTGCAACTGAGCGAAAAGAGATCCACGTCGGCGGTAACGGCCATGGATGCGGACATAACATCCTTGGTGCAGGAGCTTTTGCGGCAGCACTTGGAGTGAAAGCATATCTTGAGAAAAATGACATTTCCGGAACCGTGATCCTCTATGGCTGCCCGGGAGAAGAGGGCGGTGCTGCAAAGGCATTCATGGCGCGTGACGGAGTCTGGAAAAAACTCGACGCAGCCCTTACCTGGCATCCGGAAGACGTCAATGAAGTTGCAACTGGTTCCTCCAACTCCTGTATCCAGACACAGTACAAGTTTACAGGAATCGCCTCTCACGCGGCAGGAGCCCCGGAGATGGGACGAAGCGCCCTTGATGCAGTAGAACTTATGAATATTGGCGTGCAGTTTTTGAGAGAGCATATGAGCGACAAGGCAAGGATCCATTATGCGATCACAGACGCAGGCGGATGCAGCCCGAACGTGGTACAGCCTCGTGCAAGCGTCCTCTATATGGTACGTTCCAATCATGTGGCTGAGGCGGTAGAACTCCAGAAACGTGTCGACAAGATCGCAGAAGGCGCGGCTCTGATGACGGAGACTACTTACGAGAAGAAATTTATCGACGGACTCGCCGATACCGTGAGCAACTTTGCCCTTGAGCGCGTCCTCTATAAAAACTTCAAAGAACTGGGCGTTCCGCAGTACACAGACGAGGAGAATGCTTTCGCGGATGCACTCGCAGAAACCTACGATCACAGCGCGGTTCCTGGTGTTGCGGCAGAAAACGACGAGGAAGCGAAAGAACAGGTGGAGAAGATGCAGAAAGAATATGGACATGCAATGAATGCATTCCTGACACCTCTCTATCAGAAAGATGCGTTCAAAGCAGGGTCTACGGATGTTGGAGATGTAAGCTGGCTGACCCCGACAGCACAGATCCACGTTGCGGCATGGCCAAACGGCTGCCCGGGACACAGCTGGCAGAATGTTTCCTGTGACCGCACAGAGATCGGTCATAAAGCAGCCCTGTGTGCAGGAAAAGTCCTCGCAGCGACCGCGATCGATCTGTTTGAAGATACTTCACTTCTGGATGAAGCAAGAGCAGAGTTTGAAAAACGTACAAAAGATGGATATGTATGCCCGATCCCGAAAGATGCAGTGCCGGTCATCCCGGACTGATCTGGACGATAAAAGAAGATAAAAAAGAACCGGCTCCGGTGCAGGATAAAGCACACGGGAAACCGGTTCTATTTGATTACGGAATAAAATCCTGTTATTCGGCTTCTTCCATTTGGGCACGAAGGGCACTTAATTCCTTCATTTCCTTATAACAGTATTTTATGATCTCCTTACGGGTGATGATGCCGATAAAAGACCCCTTGTCATCTATGACAGGAACATAGTTCTGGTTGATGGCACGATCCAGAAGATCCTCCATATCTGCGTCCGCATGAACCGGCTTGTAAGTGGCACGGCGCGGGATCGCCATGATGGAAACATCCTCCATCTGCTTCAGGTCTGTGATATTGATGTTGAGACGCTTGATTCCCCACAGAAGATCTCCCTCGGAGATCGTTCCGGTGTATTTACCTTCTTTGTTAAGGATTGGGATACAGGAGAATTTTCGGTGCTCCATCTTCTCGACGGTCTGACGAAGTGTTTCGTCCTCAAATATATAAGCAACGTCACTCTTAGGTGTTAAAAAAAACAAAATATTCACAATCAGTACCTCTGTCTTTCTATACTCATTCAGTGTATCTGGCTTGGTTTATAGTTCAGATGCTCTTATTATGATAGTATGCAGGGTACAGAATGTCAATTGTTTAAATATTAAAAATTGGTGAAAAATCACTATAAATCCTGAAAAACAAGAAGGTTTTACAGCAGATTTACTCCGCCTTCCTCTGCTGCTTTGCGCACAGATTCCGGCCAGATGGATACATGTACTTCACCGATATGAGCTTTGCGGAGGAAGAACATACAGATACGGGACTGGCCGATACCGCCGCCGATGGTGTATGGCAGTTCTTTGTTAAGGATCGCTTTCTGGAATGGAAGCTCTCTGCGGTCGTCACAGCCTGCTTCTGTGAGCTGGGAGTCAAGAGAATCCTCATCAACACGAATACCCATAGAAGAAAGCTCCAGAGCGATATCAAGAACCGGATAGTATACAAGGATATCTCCGTTCAGTTCCCAGTCATCGTAGTCCGGGGCACGTCCGTCGTGACGCTCTCCGTTGGATAAGGTCTTACCAACCTGCATAAGGAAGACAGCACCTTTCTCCTTGACGATCTTGTATTCTCTTTCCTTTGGTGTCAGGTCAGGATACATGTCAACCAGTTCCTGAGTGGAAACGAAAGCGATTTCTTTAGGAAGGATCTCTTCAATGTAGTCATACTGGACAGCCATGTATTTCTCTGTCTTGCGGAGAACGCTGTAGATGGAGCGAACGGTGTTGATCAGAGTTTCCATGGTACGTTCTTCTTTGGAGATGATCTTCTCCCAGTCCCACTGGTCTACATAGACGGAGTGGATGTTGTCGAGATCTTCATCACGACGGATCGCGATCATGTCAGTATACAGTCCTTCGCCGTGAGCGAAGCCATATTTCTTGAGTGCGTAGCGTTTCCATTTGGCAAGGGAGTGTACGATCTCAGCGTTTTCTTCCTGTCCTTTGATGTCAAAGCTTACAGGACGTTCTACGCCGTTCAGGTTATCGTTGAGACCTGAAGACGGGGATACAAAAACCGGTGCAGAAACACGGAGAAGATTCAGCTTCTGGGCGAGGGTCTGCTGGAAAAAGTCTTTGACTGTTTTAATTGCAACCTGTGTATCATGCAGATTCAGATCTGAATGATAACCGGCAGGGATTTTAATTTCATCCATAATATTTCCTCCTCAAATTTTACTAGGCTTAATTATAGCAAGAATTTAAAGGTATTGCAATTTTAACCTTGCATTATTTTGAAAATGAGTCTAAAATAAATGTTACTGTCCGCATGATCTGACCACGTAAATGATGCTTGGACGACGGTCCACAGGTGACTTTATGCGGTGCAAACGAATGTTCAGAATATGGCAAAAACAAGGGGAAATTTCAGACAATAAAAAATGAAATATCCCCTTTTATTTTACATGATGTTGTGGTATACTCTCATAAGCAATACAAGATATGGGGAAGGCGAAAAGAATAGAAAAGCCTTATATTACAGCAAACAGGAGAGACAAAGGTATGATCTATGTAATCAAAAAAGACGGCACGCGAGAAGAATTTGATCCGCAGAAGATCGTCAAGGCGGTAAATAAATCAGCCGCACGTATTCTTTATAAATTTTCAGATGAAGAGAAGGAATTTATCTGCCAGTTCGCGCAGGAACATGCAGATTCTCTTGGAAAGAATGAGATCGAGATCCAGGAGATGCACAATATCGTAGAGGGCGCACTGGAGCGTGTGAATCCGGCGGTTGCCAAGAGCTACCGTGATTACCGCAACTACAAGCTGGATTTTATCCATATGATGGATGATGTCTATACCAAGAGCCAGGCAATCCGCTATATCGGTGACAAGAGTAATGCAAATACAGACAGCGCTCTTGTTGCTACCAAGAGAAGCCTGATCTTTAACGAACTGAACAAGGAATTATACAGGAAGTTTTTTATGAACCGCAATGAGCTGCAGGCATGCAAGGACGGATACATCTATATTCACGATCAGTCTGCACGACTGGACACGATGAACTGCTGCCTGTTTGATGTGGGGGCAGTTTTAAGCGGCGGTTTCGAGATGGGGAATGTCTGGTACAACGAGCCGAAGACACTGGATACTGCATTTGATGTCATGGGTGATATCATCCTGAGTACAGCAGCACAGCAGTACGGTGGCTTTACAGTGCCGGAGGTCGACAAGATCCTCGGACCATACGCACAGAAGAGTTATGACAAATACGTCAGCGAATTTATAAAATACTCCGACGAGAACTGGACCGGCAGAGAAGAGAGAGCTATCGAGTACGCGCTGGACAAAGTCAGAAGAGATTTTGATCAGGGATGGCAGGGAATCGAGTACAAGCTGAATACGGTAGGTTCTTCCCGTGGTGACTATCCGTTTGTTACTGTGACACTCGGACTTGGTACAGGTCAGTTCGAGAAGATGTGTAATATTTCTCTTCTGCAGGTGCACAAGGGCGGTCAGGGTAAGAAAGGCCATAAGAAGCCGGTTCTTTTCCCTAAGATCGTATTTCTGTATGATGAGAATCTTCATGGACCGGGCAAACCGTGCGAGGACATCTTTGAGGAGGGCGTTGACTGCTCCTCCAAGACCATGTATCCGGACTGGCTTTCTCTGACTGGCAAGGGCTATATCGCAAGCATGTACAAGCAGTATGGCAAGGTTATCAGCCCGATGGGATGCCGTGCATTCTTAAGTCCATGGTATGAGAGAGGCGGCATGTATCCGGCAGATGAGAATGACAAGCCTGTATTTGTAGGACGTTTCAATATCGGTGCAGTCAGTCTTCATCTTCCGATGATCCTGGCGAAAGCAAGAGCAGAGAGCAGAGATTTTTACGAGGTTCTTGATTTTTACCTGCAGATGATCCGAAATCTCCACATCCGCACCTATGAGTACCTGGGACAGATGAGAGCATCCACGAACCCGCTTGCTTACTGTGAGGGCGGTTTCTACGGCGGTCATCTCAAACCGAACGAAAAGATCGGCAAGATCCTCAAACCGATGACAGCTTCCTTCGGGATCACAGCCCTGAATGAGCTTCAGGAGCTTTACAACGGCAAATCTATCCGCGAGGATGGACAGTTTGCACTGGAAGTACTGAAATATATCAATGACAAAGTAAACCAGTTCAAGCAGGAGGACGGATACCTCTATGCGATCTACGGAACACCGGCAGAGAGCCTCTGTGGTCTTCAGGTTGAGCAGTTCCGCAAGATGTATGGAATCGTAGAGGGTGTTTCTGACAGACCGTATGTCAGCAATAGCTTCCACTGCCATGTTACCGAGGATGTGACTCCGATTGAGAAACAGGATCTGGAGGGACGTTTTTGGGAACTCTGCAACGGCGGTAAGATCCAGTATGTCCGTTATCCGATCGGCTACAACAAAGAAGCCATCCGTACCCTGATCCGCAGAGCGATGGACCTGGGCTATTATGAGGGTGTAAACCTTTCTCTGGCTTACTGCGATGACTGCGGTCACCAGGAGCTGGAAATGGACGTATGCCCGGTATGCGGCTCACGTAACCTGACAAAGATCGACCGTATGAACGGATATCTTTCCTATAGCCGTGTTCATGGTGACACACGATTGAATGAAGCGAAGATGGCCGAGATCGCAGAGCGTAAATCTATGTAAGCAGATAGAGTTTTAAGTATACAAAAAGAGTACAGATATGACGAAAGTGAAAGTCATGTCTGTACTCTTTTTGGTATATAAGGAGAAATTTATTTCTTCTTAGGTGTTACCGGCGGCAGCTCGCAGTAGTAAGCGATGCCAAGTGGTGTTACAAGAAGCGGGTGGACAGGACGGTAGACCGGAAGTTTGAGTTTCTTCTCGAATACGGTCGTGAATTCTTTGAAGCTGGCAGAACCGCCTACGACGTAAACCGCAGGGACCTCATATCCCTGGAGAAATCTTTCGGTGATTGTTGCCATCTTCTCAACAGTAGCCTTGATAACAGGAAAAATCTCAGCTTCCTTTTCAGGGTCAGTCTTGAGAACTTCAGCGTCCTCGTAAGGAATCTTGTAATGACCTGCAACGGTCATGGTCATGTGGCTTCCGCCTGTTGCCTCATCGTCGGTATAGATGACCTTGCCATCCTTGAGGATGCTGATTCCGGTAGTGCCGCCGCCGACATCGACAACTGCACCGTCAGTGATCTTGAGCACGGCAGAAGCAGCAGTCGGTTCATCTACGATGTTGGTTACTTCAAAACCGGCTCCTTCGAGGACATAGCCGATGCTTTTGATACTGCCCTCGGAAACTCCTGGAGGGATCGCTGCGGCACCGTAGAGAAGCTCCGTGCCGAGTTTTTCTTCAAGCTCATTTTTAAGTTTGGTGACAAGCTGAACGGATTCATAATAATTGACGATCACACCGTCACGGATCGCATGGGAAGGAGCAGAAGCTCCGGCAATCGGGCGGTTGTTGCTGTCCACAACAGCAAGTACGGTATTAGCAGTACCAAGGTCAACGCCGACTTTGAGCCTGCCACGGTAATTTTTGCATTCGCCGGTCCGCACCAGTTCTGCAAAATTAGATAAAGTTCTGTTTTTTAGTTCCATTTTTGCTACTCCATTTCTGCGAAAAAATATCGAATCTGCTATTTATTATATAGGAAATGACAGAAAAAAACAATGAATGGAGGGGAAAACTTTGAAAATTGTGCGACTGCTTTGGAGAGAGACAAAAAAGAGCTGCCAGTAACATGGCAGCCCGTAAATGCAGGATCTGGATGGTTTTATAAGGTTTTTGACAGTCCCTTCATATAGGTGATCGCCAGAGTTTTGTCCTCCGGACTCAGTGCAGTAAAAAGTTTCAGACACTGTGCCTGGTCAGAAGTAAGCCCTTTGCTGCTGTTTCCTGGATCAAAAAAGTCGGTAATGGAGATGCCGAACCCGGAGCAGAGTTTCTGCAGAGTAGGAAGGGAAGGCATATTATGTTTGTTTATCATTGTACTGAGCGTGGAATACGCGATTCCGGATACTTTCGCCAGTTGATAGTAAGACCAGTTACGCTCATCACATAATTCCTGGATACGATCCAAAGGATTTAATTCTGTCATTATAAGTCACCTCATCGTCATTTGTGCGTGTAAAAAACTAGTAAATACTTCCTATATATATTAACGAAATAGTGCCTAAGTGGAAAGATTAGATTAAACGACACAAATGACACGCTGATACGATGCACAAAAGAAGAACGCCGCCTGCACGGGATGCACAGGGCAGCGTTCTGATATGGTTGGGGGATATACCGTAATTATTTGAGGATAGTTCCGGTTTTTTCTCTGTAGCCGTCTTTGGCGTGAGCGATGTCCGTGATGATCGCACGGCGGTTTTCGCCTTTGCTGAGGAAGGAAAGACCTGCCTCGATCTTAGGAAGCATGGAGCCTGCAGCAAACTGACCTTCATCGATGTATTTCTGTGCTTCTTCTGCGGAAAGCGCACCGAGGTAGGTTTCATGGTCAGTATCTTTGTTGAGGCTGACTTTCTCAACACTAGTGAGGATCAGAAGAGTATCTGCGTTCAGCTCCTCTGCAAGAAGTCCGCTTGCAAAATCCTTCTCAATGATGGCACTTGCACCATGGAGGTTGATTCCCTGTTCCATAACAGGAATTCCGCCGCCGCCGGCTGCGATCACGACCTGACCGGCATCTGTAAGGGCACGTACTGTCTCGATCTCGACGATGCGCTGCGGCTTCGGAGCTGCAAGGATACGGCGGTATTCGCCAGGTGCAGTCTCGGTAACAAAGTTACCCTTATCTTCCTCTGCCTCCGCTTCCTCTGCGTTGAGGACACGACCGATCACCTTCTCAGGTTCACCGAAAGCATCATCGTATGGATCGATAACAACCTGGGTCAGGATCGTGGCAACCGGTTTGTAAATACCGCGGGAGATGAGCTCAGCACGGATCGCATTCTGGAGGTCATATCCGATGTAACCCTGGCTCATGGCAGAGCAGACAGACATCGGAGCAAAAGTGTAATCCGGATGTGCTTTACCGAATTCATTCATTGCTGTGTGGATCATGCCGACCTGTGGTCCGTTACTGTGGGAGATGACAACACGTGTGCCTTCTTCTACAAGATCTGCAATTGCTTTAGCAGTTTCTCTGGTAGCAAGTTTCTGTTCTGGAAGTGTTGTGCCAAGGGCTTTGTGACCAAGAGCAACAACTACGGTTTTTTCGCTCATATGGATTCCTCGTTTCTTTTCAGTTTTGGTATAACTTGGTGTGAATAATTATCTATATTATAAAAGAATGGGCGTGGAATTGCAATAAAAAGATAGAATACATCCCCTTGGCATGATATACTGACAGAATAGGAGGTTAAAAGCATGAACTATACAATCAAAAATCAGAAACTAACTCTGGAGATATCATCCAGAGGAGGGGAATTTCAGTCGATCCGTGACGCACAGGGCAGAGAATATCTCTGGCAGGGGGATGCTGCAACATGGACAGACAGAGGACCGAATCTTTTTCCTTATATAGGAAGGATGACCGATCAGAGTTATACATACCAGGGACAGACGTATCATATGGATATACATGGATTTCTTCCAACTGCAGAGCTGAACCTGGTGGAACACAAAGAAGAGGAACTGACACTGAGACTGGAGGATTCACCGGAAACGGAAAGACAATATCCGTTTAAATTTGTGCTGGATATTACATGGAAACTGGAAAATGAAAAAATTTCGATTACTTATCTTGTAAAAAATACAGATGACAAAACCATATATTTTGGCATCGGAGGACATCCGGGTTTTCAGATCCCGTTTGAAGATGACCTGAAATTTGAAGATTATCGAATTGATTTTGGCGAGGGAGCCAAACCACGCCGCATCCTTCTTTCAGAGGACTGTTTTGTACTGGAAAAGGATGAACCATTGCAGCTTGTACAGGGGCGATACCTGAATCTGGAACATACATTGTTCGACAATGATGCGATCGTATTAAAAAATATGCCAGAAGAAATAAGGATCAACAGTGAAAAAGGCGAGAAAGAGATTCGAGTTGCATTTCCGGATATGGATTATCTGGGATTCTGGCACTGGCCACATGCGGAAGTAGATTATATGTGTGTAGAACCATGGAGTTCCCTTCCTTCCCGCAAAAATATCGTAGAAGATCTGGAGAAACAGAAGAACCTGCATGCTTTGAAATCTGGAGAAGAGTACAGAAACATATGGAGCATTATGCTCACTACACTAGATAGGATAAAATAATACAAAAAGGAGACGGCAGTTATGAAAAGATCAGAAATCAACAAAGCATTAAAAGACTTGGAAAATATGCTGAGGGAATATCGATATTTCCTTCCGAAGTTTGCAGATTTCACGCCGGAAGAATGGAAATCAAAGGGGCATGAGTTTGATGAGATCCGTGACAACATGCTGGGATGGGATATCACAGATTATGGTCTCGGAAAGTTTGATGAAGTAGGATTTTCACTGTTTACGATCCGTAACGGAAATCTTAAGATGCAGGATAAATATAAAAAACCATACGCAGAAAAATTTCTCTATTTAAAAGAGGGACAGTACGCTCCGAATCATTTTCACTGGTACAAGATGGAGGATATCATCAACAGAGGCGGTGGAAACATCCTGATCCGTGTTTTTAATTCTCTGCCGGATGAGTCTATTGATAAGCAGAATGATGTGACAGTCCATATCGACGGAGAGACCAGAGTAGTTCCGGCAGGCACGCAGGTCCGCCTGGAACCGGGAATGAGCATCAGCATTATGCAGGGAATGTACCATGATTTTGAAGTAGAACCGGGAACAGGTGCAGTCCTGATCGGAGAAGTCAGCCAGTGTAACGATGACAATACCGACAACCGCTTCGAACCGCCAGTAGGTCGTTTCCCGGAAATTGAGGAAGACGAGCCGCCATACCGTCTTCTGTGCAATGAATACCCGCCTGCACCGGAGAAATAAAGACATAAGGAAAAGCCGCCTGAACTCAGGCGACCTGTTTCCTTAACTTTTTTGAGGGGGGAGATAGAGAGTGGTTATTCATCTATCCAAGACCTATTATAAGAAATAAATGTGTGCAAACTGTGTACGGATTCTAAAAGAAATCGAAATTTTATAAATAAATCTTAAATAAATTTTATAATTACAGGATATCCTTGTATATCTGAGCAGAACATGTTACATTCATTAAGTCGGAATCTTATTTCGCAGGATTCCATTTGAGAGTTATTTTTTCTTATCGTCGTTCGACGAAAACATTCCATTTTTGATTAGATCTGTAAACAGAACGGAAGGGGAGATGCCTATGACTGTGTGAACATATTCCTGGACAGAAACAACAGTAAAGCAGAGTAAAAAGGAGTATGTTTTTATGAAAAATAAAATATGGAGAAACTGGAAAATGACAGGTGCAGCCCTTATCATGTCCTGTTCGCTTCTGATGGGAAGTGGGAGTGCGGTTCTGGGAGCAGAGTTGGCGGAAAGTGATATTTTTCTGGAAGATGCGGAAGAAATAAATCCGCCCGAAGAGTCTGAGACAGAACAGGAGCTGGATTTGGCAGAAGTGGTGGATGAGATAAGGACAATGGAAGCAGCGGAAACTCTGGAAATAACCGAAATACCGGAAATTACAGAATCTCCCACTGCAACAGATATACCGCCGTTCACCGATTCGGAGGAAAAGGATCAGACACCATCGTACAAAATGTGGATAACCCCGCAGCAGACCCAGATCAAAGCAGGGAAAGAACTGCTCTATACGATCTCAGTGGAAAACACGGGCAAATGTCCTCTCAAAAACATCTGTCTTCAGAGCACTTTTTCGGATACATCGCTGGAGGGAACATGGGAAGAAGCGGAAGATGCAGAAATCCAGGAAAAGAACCTGAAACTGGAAAAGCTGGAAACAGGGATAAAAAAAGAATTTTATTTTTCTGTACAGCTTCCAGAAACACAGTCGGGAAAGATCTGCCTGTATCTGAATGGAACTGCAGAGTATGAAGAGGAAGAAACGGGCGAACTTCGAAGCCTTGTCTCAGTGGAACAAAGCAGTGAGACAGAAATCCTCCCGCTCAAAGCAGATTTTCAGGTCACAAAGACGGCTGACCGCACAATGGCAGTGCCGGGAGATAAAGTCACTTTTCAGATATGCATCCGAAACACTGGGGAGAGGACACTTCACTCCGTGGTAACGACAGAAAAATTTCAGCTTCAGAATGTTCCGGTGCGGTTTCTGGAAGCAGAAGGGATCGTACTGAACAAAGCCAGGACGAAAGCACGGATCGAGAAGATCGAGCCAGGGTGTTCTGTGGGGCTTCTGGCGGAGGTGACGCTTCCGGAGAAACTGAAAGACCAGAAACTTGTAAATGAGGTCAGCGTGACAACAACAGAAACAGGGGAACGAAAAGTAACATCAAAGACTGAGATCGAGGTATACAGGACAGCAGAGACACCAACACCAGAACCAGAGGCAGTTTCAGATGAAGGTGCACCAAACCAGAATGCAGAGAAAAAAGGGCAGGCAGCTTCCACGCATCCAAAAACCGGGGATCCCATGAAGCCTGTCTTGTGGCTCATGATGATCCCCGGTTCCCTTCTCGCGGCTGGCTGGGTGCGCAGCCGGATGCGAAACTAGATTAAATAAGATTACAGATTACAGGATATCAATGTGTTCTCCTGCAAGAGCTTTGTTCATGCTTCGAACAGCACAGAATTTACCGCACATACTGCAGGTATCACTGTGGTCGTCCTCCGGAAGACGGTCGTCGCGGATCGCTTTGGCTGTCTCCGGGTCGAGGGCGCAGGCAAACTGTGCATCCCAGTCAAGAACACGGCGTGCATCAGCCATCTTGTCATCGATATCTCTGGCGTGCGGGATACCTTTGGCGATATCTGCCGCATGGGCTGCGATCTTGGAAGCGATGATTCCCTGTTTAACATCATCAACATTCGGAAGTGCCAGATGTTCAGCCGGTGTTACATAGCAGAGGAAAGCAGCTCCGTTCATAGCGGCAACGGCACCACCGATCGCTGCTGTGATGTGGTCATAGCCAGGTGCGATATCTGTAACGAGAGGTCCAAGTACATAGAATGGAGCACCCATGCAGATAGTCTGCTGTACTTTCATGTTGGCTGCAACCTGATCGAGAGGAACGTGTCCCGGTCCCTCGACCATAACCTGTACGTTGTGCTCCCATGCGCGTTTGGTGAGCTCACCAAGACGGACAAGCTCCTCGATCTGGCATACATCAGTAGCGTCAGCAAGGCATCCCGGACGGCAGGCATCTCCGAGGGAGATCGTCACGTCATGCTCTTCACAGATATCAAGGATCTCATCGAAGTATTCATAGAACGGGTTTTCTTCGCCGGTCATGCTCATCCATGCGAAGACAAGGCTTCCGCCACGGCTTACGATATTCATTTTACGTTTGTGCTTCTTGATCTGTTCGATAGTCTTGCGGGTGATTCCACAGTGAAGAGTAACGAAGTCAACGCCATCTTCTGCGTGCAGACGGATCACATCGATGAAATCATGAGCAGTCAGTTCAGAGAGGTCTCTCTGATAGTGGATGACACTGTCATATACCGGAACAGTTCCGATCATTGCCGGACATTCATGTGTCAGTTTCTGACGGAATGGCTGTGTGTTTCCATGGCTGGAGAGGTCCATGATCGCTTCAGCACCGAGGTCTACGGCTTTCATGACTTTCTGCATTTCAATGTCATAATCCTTGCAGTCTCTGGATACACCAAGGTTTACATTGATCTTGGTGCGGAGCATGCTTCCGACACCTTCCGGGTTCAGGCAGATGTGGTGTTTGTTCGCACAGATGGCAACCTTACCTTCTGCCACGAGCTGCATCATTTTTTCTACAGGCATGTGTTCCTTTTCTGCAACAGTTTTGATCTGTGGTGTTACGATGCCTTTTCTTGCGGCATCCATCTGAGTTGTATACTGAGTCATAAGTTTCCTCCTGTTTATGTAAAATTTAAAAGTGTTTAATTGTAAAAATAAGAAGTATGCTGTCCACCGAGGGCATGGTCTACCGGTCCGTGACCATTTCCGAGATCAAGGTTTACCCGGAGTGCTTCTGTAAGATATTCCTTGGCTTTGGCAACAGCATCACCGAGGGAATATCCCTTGGCGAGATTGGCTGCGATCGTGCTGGAAAGCGTGCAGCCTGTTCCGTGTGAATTCGGATTGTCAATACGTTCACCTTTGATCCAGAGCGTTTCGTCTCCGGTGTAGAGGAGATCGTTTGCATGGTCGGTTCTGTGTCCGCTTTTGAGAAGAATCGCACAGTGGAATCTTGCAAAAAGCTCCCGGCATGCGTGTTCCATGGAACTGTCATCATTGATGAGAAGTCCGGTCAGAACCTCAGCCTCCGGGATATTCGGTGTGATGAGCTCTGCCAGCGGGAAAAGTTCTGCCTTGAGTGTTTCTTCGGCTTCCGGTTCCATCAGACGATGTCCGCTTGTAGACACCATGACCGGATCCAGGACAATATGTTCCGGTTTGTACTGGCGGAGTTTGGCAGCAACACATTCCATAGCCTCCGGGGACGGAAGCATGCCGATCTTGACGGCATCCGGGAAAATATCAGAAAATACGGCATCCATCTGTGCGGCGATAAAATCAGCCGGTGTTTCCAGAATCCCATATACTCCGGTAGTGTTCTGGGCAGTCAGGGCAGTGATCACACTGGAAGCGTAGACACCGTTCATGGTGATCGCCTTGATATCCGCCTGAATGCCTGCGCCGCCGCTGGAATCGCTTCCTGCGATAGTCAGTACTGTTTTCTTTTTCATAGTGGTTCTCCTCCTGTTGCAAATAATTTTTTTATAAACGAGCGGAAAAAAATATTTTCTGCTCGGTCATATCCATGAGTGACATGTGGAACTGTCCGATGCCGCCGCTATTCTGATCTGTATGTCTTCCGGCTTCCTCTGAAATTTCCTTCCAGAGCTGACCGGCCGTGGACGCTGCCTCGAAGGCAGATGCTTCGCTGCAACAGAACAGGGCACACAGGGCAGAGAGCATGCAGCCGCCGCCCGTGATCCGGCAGAGCCTTGGATCGCCGCCACTAAGCAAAATGGTCTGTTCGCCGTCTGATACGACATCTGTTTTTCCTGTAATAAAAAAGGTGCAGTTATAAAGTCTGGCAGCAGTCCGCGCGAGTTGTGTCAGGTCCTGCGCATCCATATGCAGGCTGCTTTCCACGCCGCCGTGGGAAAAATGTGTTTCCTGTTCCGAATGAAAAGAACAGAGTACAGCCGCTTCTTCCTGATTGCAGCGGACCACAGCCGGATGCACATGATCCAGAAGCTTCCGGAGTTCTCTCCGGCGAAAAGAACTTCCGCCCACACCGACCGGATCGAGAACAACAGGATGACCAAGCTGATTGGCACGTTTCCCGGCAAGGATGCACGCCCGGATCTTGGCTTCATCAGGGACACCGGTGTTGAGAAGGGTTCCCTGACAGAAAGTAGTGATCTCAGCAGCCTCCTGTTCATCCTGCGCCATCACGGCACTTCCGCCGGCAGCGAGAAGGATGTTTGCAACATCATTCATCGTGACCGGATTGGTCAGACAGTGGATCTTTGGTTGTTTCCTAAGGATCGCAGCCAGAATTTCGTTTCTTTCCATAAATTACCTCATTACTGTGTCAAGCACCTGGCTTTTCTCGAAGATGCGGAGAAGCACATAGGCGAGGATGCTGCCTGCCAGAGTGGAGATAAAGAACGGGATCATGTATACCGTAAATCCGGCAGGGGCAAGTCCCATGGCGAAACGTGCAACCGGGTAAGCGGCAAGTCCGCCGAGAACGCCGGTTCCAAGTGCTTCCGCAGCACAGGTGAGACTTAATTTCCTGGTGAAATGGTACATAAGTCCACAGCACAGGGCTCCGACCATGCTTCCCGGAAAAGCAAGAAAACTTCCGATCCCGAGCAGATTTCGGATCAGGCTTGCACAGAATGCAATGCCGATCCCCCACCACGGTCCGAGAAGGACGGCAGAGAATACATTGACCATATGCTGTACCGGAGCACATTTGCTTCCGGCAACCGGAACACTTAAGAAGCTTCCAACTACGGCTGCTGCTGTCAGTACACCGGCAACGGCGAGCTTCTGTGCGGCATGTGTATTGCTCTTTGACATTGGTTTGACCTCCTTTGTTAATTATGAAACATCTGGTCTGAAAAATTAGCGCAAAAAAAGGAGAAATCCGCGGGGAAATTCTCCTGAAAAATCTTCGGTATTTCCCTACGTTGGCATTATCCAAATCAGGTTATGGGTCGAAACCAGTCAGTTTCCTCTCAGCCAGCTTCAGCCAGCTCCCCTGTTTCATATATTTTACGCTACTATTATACAGCCCATTACAGGATATGACAAGAAAAAATTCGAACCGCTTTTTATAAAAAACGGACACAGACCGGACATTGAAAAAGACTTCGACCTGTGATATCCTATAATGGAGTATATCCCGAAGTGAGGAGGATCAGAATAAATATGAAAGTTTCATCATTATTAGAGAGATTGGAATATACCTGCTGCCAGGGCAGCGTGGAGCAGGAAGTCAGTACTGTAGAGTATGATTCCCGCAAAGTGATCGAGAATTCTCTGTTCATCTGTATCAAAGGTGCAGTTGTGGACGGACATAAATTTGTACCGGATGTAGTTGCGAAAGGAGCAAAGACACTGGTAGTCCAGGACGATGTGGAAGCACCGCAGGATGTCACTGTGATCAAGGTAGAAGATACACGCTATGCAATGGCGTTCATTTCTGCCGCATATTTCGGACATCCGGCAGAACAGCTCAAGACCATCGGAATCACAGGAACCAAAGGAAAGACCACAACCACCTACATGGTCAAATCCATCCTTGAAAACGCCGGATACAAAGTCGGCCTGATCGGAACCATCGAGGCGATCATCGGTGACGAGGTGATCCCGGCAGCCAACACAACTCCGGAATCTTTTGTCGTTCAGAAATATTTCCGCAAGATGGTAGATGCAGGATGTGACTGTGTAGTAATGGAAGTTTCTTCACAGGGACTGATGCTTCACAGAACACAGGGCTTTGTTTTTGACTACGGTATCTTTACAAATATCGAACCCGATCATATCGGACCGAACGAGCACAGAGATTTCGCACATTATCTTGCCTGCAAATCTATGCTTCTCCGTCAGTGCAAAGTCGGCATCGTAAACCGCGATGATGAGCACTTTGAGAAGATTATCGAAGGCCATACCTGCAATCTGGAGACTTATGGATTTTCACCGGAGGCAGACCTTCGCGCAGAAGATGCACATATGGTCGGCGGCAAGGGATATCTGGGAATTTCCTACCATGTCAAAGGTCTTATGGACTTCCCGGTAGAAATCGATATTCCAGGTAAATTCAGCATTTACAATTCCCTGACTGCGATCGCCATCTGCCGTCATTTCAAGGTTTCCCAGGAAAACATCATCAAAGCTCTCAAAGTAGCGAGAGTCAAAGGGCGTATCGAGATGATCAAGGTATCCGATGAGTTTACTCTGATGATCGACTATGCACACAATGCGATGGCGCTGGAGAGTCTTCTCACAACTCTGAGAGAATATCATCCGCACAGACTGGTGTGCCTGTTCGGCTGTGGAGGAAACCGTGCAAAATCCCGTCGTTATGAAATGGGTGAGGTTTCCGGAAGAATGGCAGATCTGACTATCATTACTTCAGACAACCCGAGATTCGAGGAGCCACAGGCAATCATCGACGACATCAAGACAGGAATTGCCAAAACAAACGGCAAATACGTAGAGATCTGTGACCGTAAGGAAGCGATCGCCTATGCGATCCATCATGGAGAGCCGGGCGATATCATTGTCCTTGCCGGAAAGGGACATGAAGATTACCAGGAGATCAAAGGAAAGAAGTATCCTATGGATGAAAGAGTTCTGATTGCAGAGATTCTGAAGGAGGATCAGGAAAAAGATCAATGATGTATGCAGATATCATTGTAGATATTTCCCATGAGAAACTGGATCGGAGTTTTCAGTACCGCGTTCCGCAGGAACTGGAAAGCCAGATCCATATAGGAATGGTGGTATCCATTCCTTTTGGAAATGGAAATCATGAGCGCAGAGGTTATGTGATCGGACTTTCCCGGGAGCCCAAGCTGGCCCCGGTAAAGATCAAACCGTTTAAGGAAATCTGCAGCAGCGAGGAAACAACAGAGGAAAAACTGATCGCCCTTGCTGCATGGATGAAAGAACGATATGGTTCCACGATGGCACAGGCACTCAAGACGGTCCTTCCAGTAAGAGAAAAAGTCAAATCCAAAGAAAAACGCTATGTTCTTCTCAATATTGACAGAGAAGAAGCCCTTGCCCTTGCACAAAATCTCGAAAAAGGCAGATGTAAAGCGAGAGCGAGACTTCTTCGGGCACTCTGCGAGGAACCGAAACTTGACTATACCAGAGCTTCGAAAGAACTGGGTATGACTGCGGCAGTGATCGCACCTCTCGTTGAGCAGGGACTTGTCCATATCCAGCAGGATGAAATTTACCGCATTCCGATAGAGGAAGGTTCGATCCCAAGGGAGAAACTGTCAAGTCTTACTGAGGCACAGCAGGAAGTCCTTTGCCAGATCCAGGAGGAATGGCAGAAGGAAACTCCGCGTCCGGTATTGATCCACGGTGTCACCGGAAGCGGCAAGACGCAGGTTTATATGAAACTGATCGAGCAGGTAGTAGCACAGGGAAAACAGGTGATCGTACTAATCCCGGAGATTTCCCTGACATACCAGACAGTACGCAGATTTTATGGATGGTTTGGAGACAAGGTTTCGGTCCTGAATTCACGATTGTCCATGGGTGAGCGGTATGACCAGTTTCGAAGAGCAAAGCGCGGAGAAATCCAGATCATGGTGGGACCGCGTTCCGCTCTTTTTACACCTTTTTCCAACCTGGGACTTATCATAATTGATGAGGAACATGAGCAGACTTATAAGAGTGAGAACAGTCCACGTTATCATGCGAGAGAGGTGGCTGTGCAGAGGGCAGCGCAGGAAGGTGCACATGTGGTCCTTGGTTCAGCGACGCCGTCCCTGGAAGCATACAGCAGGGCGGTTTCCGGCGAATATCTGCTGACGAAGCTGACGGCCCGCTTTGAGGATCGTCCGCTTCCGGAAGTATCGGTTGTGGATCTCAGGGAAGAATTAAAAGCAGGGAACCGTTCGATCCTGAGCCGTAAACTGAAGGGTTCCCTGGAGAAACGTCTGAGAAATAATGAGCAGTCCATCCTGTTCCTGAACAGGCGCGGGTACGCGGGCTTTGTTTCCTGCCGTTCCTGTGGGGAGGCTCTTAAGTGTCCACACTGCGATGTCGCACTGACAGAACATAACAATGGAAAGCTGGTCTGCCACTACTGTGGCTATGAGAGACCGCGTGTGGAGCAGTGTCCGTCCTGTGGTTCGCCTTATATCGGCGGTTTCAAAGCGGGAACACAGCAGATCGAACAGGTCCTTCACAAGACTTTTCCGAAAGCCCGTGTTCTCCGCATGGATTACGACACTACAAGAAATAAAGGAAGTTATGAGCAGATCCTGTCATCTTTTGCCGCCCATGAAGCGGATATCCTGGTGGGAACCCAGATGATCGTCAAGGGACACGACTTTCCGGATGTGACTCTGGTTGGTGCAGTGGCGGCTGACCTTTCTCTGAATGCGGCCGATTATCGCTGTGCAGAGAGGACATTTCAGCTTCTGACTCAGGCAGTTGGAAGGTCTGGACGGGGCAATAAGCCGGGAGAGGCAGTGATCCAGACATACCATCCGGAACATTACAGTATCCAGACCGCGGCAACCCAGGATTATGAAGCTTTTTACCGCGAGGAGATGAGCTACCGTCTTCTGATGGATTATCCGCCGGCGGCACATATGCTGTCGATCCTTGCTGCGGGAGAAGATGAGGAACTTTTGAGCCAGGGCATGGATTATCTCGGACGATTCGTAGAACGGATCGGGGAAAAATACCACCTTCACGTGATCGGTCCTGCCTATGCATCCGTCGGGAAGATCAACGATGTCTACCACAAGGTCATCTACCTGAAACATCAGGAAGAACGTGTGCTGATGGACATCAAGGATAAAGCAGAAAAATATATCGAAGTAAATTCCGGTTTCCGGAAATTATATATACAGTTTGATTACAGTTAGTGTGCTGTCTCATTGACTTTCAGTTAGCGAAATGTCAATGATACAGTACACTAGTGTACTGCGTCATTCTGCGAAATGTGAGTGATACAGTACACTAATATATAAAGGACAAAAGAAAGGAAGAAAGAAATGGCACTCAGAACAATCAGAACAGAAGGAGATCCGGTACTGAGAAAGGTAAGCAAACCGGTAAAGGAAGTTACACCAAAGATCGTAACTTTAGTAGATGACATGCTTGATACCATGTATGAAGCGATGGGAGTAGGACTTGCAGCACCGCAGGTCGGAATCCTCAAGAGAATCGTAGTTATTGATATCGGGGATGGTCCGATCGTCCTGATCAATCCGGAGATTCTTGAAACCTCCGGCGAACAGACAGGAGACGAAGGATGCTTAAGCGTTCCGGGCATGGCAGGACAGGTGACCCGTCCGAACTATGTCAAAGTAAAGGCAATGAACGAAGACATGGAAGAAGTGATCTACGAAGGAACAGAACTTCTCGCAAGAGCTTTCTGCCATGAGATCGACCACCTCGATGGCAAGATGTACACAGACCTGGTAGAAGGAGAACTTCACAGAACCAGCTATGACGAGGATGAGGAATTTGAGGATTTCGAATAACAGACGAAAAAAGGAGCATATTATGAAAATAGTTTATATGGGAACTCCGGATTTTGCAGTGCCGCCGCTTGCCGCACTGGTAAAAGCCGGATATGAGGTCACGGCAGTTGTGACACAGCCGGACAAACCGAAGGGAAGAGGCAAGACACTTATGCCAACTCCTGTCAAAGAAGAAGCCATGAAACATGAAATTCCGGTTTACCAGCCGGCCAAAGTACGTGATCCGGAATTTGTGGAGACACTTACAGGACTTGCACCGGATATCATCGTTGTGGCAGCTTTTGGACAGATCATCCCGAAGACAATCCTGGATCTTCCGAAATATGGATGTATCAACATCCATGCTTCCCTGCTTCCGAAATACAGAGGTGCAGCACCGATCCAGCAGGCAGTCATTGACGGAGAGAAAGAATCCGGCGTGACGATCATGAGAATGGGAACCGGTCTGGATACCGGAGATATGATCTCCAAGATCGTTGTACCAATCGAGACAGAGGAAACAGGCGGCAGTCTTTTTGATAAACTTGCACAGGCAGGGGCTGATCTTCTGATGGAGACACTTCCTTCTATAGAGAACGGAACTGCTACTTATGAGAAACAGCCGGAGGAAAGCCCGACCCCGTATGCAGCGATGATCACCAAGAAAATGGGACTTATGGATTTTTCAAAGAGTGCCGAAGAACTTGAGAGACTGGTCCGCGGCCTGAACCCGTGGCCGAGCGCCTACACCTTCCTCAATGGAAAAACACTTAAAGTATGGAAATCCACAGTAGAAAAGGGCGCAAATGGTGGAAAAACCACACCGGGAACGATCACAGCGGTGGATAAAACAGGAATCCACGTAGCCTGTGGAGAAGATGTTCTCGTCCTTCGCGAAGTACAGCTTGAGGGAAAGAAGCGTATGGAAACAGATGCTTTCCTTCGCGGCTATCAGGTAACTGAGGAAACCATGCTGACAGATCATAAGGAGTGATAATATGTACGGATATGGATACTATGGATTTGATTGGACGTATCTTCTTCTGATCATCGGAATGCTTCTGTCTCTCGCGGCATCTGCAAAGCTCAAAAGCACCTTTGCCCGTTATAAGAGAGTAAGAAGCGCATCAGGACTTACCGGAGAAGAAGCAGCCAGAAGGATCCTTTACAGTGCCGGGATTACAGATGTACAGGTAAGACCGGTAGCTGGAAGCCTGACAGATCATTATGATCCGCGGACAAAGACGGTAAATCTCTCCCAGGATATTTACGGTCAGACTTCTCTGGCAGCAGTCGGAGTTGCAGCACATGAGTGTGGTCATGCCATCCAGCATGCGACCAACTATGCACCGCTGGAGATGCGGAGCGCGATCGTTCCGGCAGCAAATATCGGAAGCAGTCTTTCCTGGCCGCTGTTTCTGATCGGACTTTTTGCAGGCATCCGCCCGCTGGTAACAGCAGGTATCGTGCTGTTTTCACTGGCAGTGCTGTTTCAGCTTGTGACACTTCCTGTTGAGGTCAATGCATCTGCAAGAGCACTCAAGATGCTTCAGAGCACAGGAATCCTTGGGGCAGATGAGACAAAGGGAGCCCGCAAGGTGCTGACTGCAGCTGCCATGACATATGTTGCAGCACTTGCGGCATCTATTTTACAACTTTTGAGACTTGTGATACTGGCAGGAGGAAGACGAGATGACTAGTGGTATCAATACAAGAGAAATGATATTGGAGATCCTCCTTCAGATCAATGAAGAAGGAGAACACAGCCATATTGCGATCCGCAATGCGCTTTCCAAATATCAGTTCCTTCCGAAGCAGGAGAGAGCCTTTATTACCAGAGTCTGTGAGGGGACTCTGGAATACAGGATCCTCATTGACTATATAATAGATTCTTTTTCAAAGATCACCGTGGACAAGATGAAACCGCCGATCCGTGAGATCCTCAGGAGCGCGGTGTATCAGCTGAAATTCATGGACAGAGTGCCGGACAGCGCAGTTTGCAATGAGGCTGTGAAACTTGCCCAGCGAAAGGGATTTTACAACCTGAAACCTTTTGTGAACGGCGTGCTCCGGACGATAGCGAGACAGATGGATGAACTTGAATATCCTTCGAGAAAGGTAAATCTGGTCCGTTATCTTTCTGTCAGATATTCCATGCCGGAACCACTTGTTCTGCGCTGGCTGAATGATTATGGCGAGGAAGTCACAGAGAAGATGCTGGCGGATTTTCTGGAAGAAAAACCGATCACTGTACGCTGCCGTACATATCTGAATTCTGTAGAGGAGACCTGCGAAAGCCTCCGAAACCAGGGTGTAAAGGTAGAACCGGCGCCGTATCTTCCGTATGCATTCAGGATTTCTGATTATAACCACATTCTTGCACTGGATGCATTTATCGAGGGTAAGATCGTGGCACAGGATGTAAGCTCCATGCTTGTTTCCGAGATCGCAAACCCGCAGAAAGGTGATTATATCATCGACATGTGTGCGGCACCGGGCGGTAAGAGCATTCATCTGGGAGACAAGATGGAAGGCTTTGGAACCGTGGATGCAAGAGATGTCAGCCGGTATAAGGTTGAACTGATCCAGGAAAATATCCACCGCACCGACTCCATCAATGTACAGGCACATGTGCAGGATGCGACAGTGTTCGATGTGGAATCTGAGTGCAAGGCAGATATCGTACTTGCAGATGTACCATGTTCCGGCTACGGTGTGATCGGTAAGAAACCAGAGATCAAATATCGTTCTACTGCACAGAAAGAGGAAGAACTGGTGATCCTCCAGAGAAACATTCTGGACAAGGCAGCAGAGTATGTGAAGCCGCGCGGCGTTCTGATCTTCAGTACCTGTACGATCGCCAAAGAAGAAAACGAAGAAAATATGATGTGGTTTATGAACAACCATCCATTCAAACTGGAAAGCATTGATGAGTTTGTTCCGGATGAACTCAAATCCGAAACGACCAGCCTCGGCTACCTGCAGCTGCTTCCAGGCGTTCACGGAACGGATGGATTCTTTATGGCAAAATTCAGAAGGAAATAAAAATGACAGACATAAAATCAATGACCGTCGAAGAACTGAAGGGGCTTATGGCAGAACTCGGAGAGAAACCTTTCCGCGCAAAGCAGATCTACAGCTGGCTGCACGAGCATCTGGTCACTTCTTACGACGAAATGGAAAACATTCCAAAGAGCCTCAGGCAGAAGCTGGAGCAGTATCCGATCACGGTTCTGGAGACACTGGATGTCCAGATATCCAAGATAGACGGCACCAGGAAATATCTGTTCCGCCTGTCTGATGGAAATATGATCGAGAGTGTTCTTATGAAATACAAGCACGGCAACTCTGTCTGTATCTCTTCTCAGGCGGGGTGCCGTATGGGATGCAGATTCTGTGCTTCCACGATCGGCGGACTTACGAGAAACCTGCTTCCGTCAGAGATGCTGGATCAGATCTACAGAATCCAGACATCACTTGGCGAGCGTATATCCAATGTGGTTGTGATGGGAACCGGCGAGCCGATGGACAACTATGATAACCTTCTTCGCTTCATACATATCCTGACGGAAGAAGGCGGTATCCACATCAGCCAGAGGAACCTGACAGTATCTACCTGCGGCCTTGTTCCACAGATCTACAAGCTTGCAGACGAGAAACTTCAGATGACGCTTGCTGTATCTCTTCATGCGCCGAACGATGAGAAAAGGCGCGAGCTTATGCCGATCGCCAATAAATACTCGATCGATGAGCTTCTGGAAGCCTGTCGGAATTATTTTGACAAGACAGGCAGAAGGATCACCTTTGAGTACAGCCTTGTAGCAGGCGTAAATGACAGTAAAGAGAATGCAAAAGAGCTTGCAGGCCGTCTTAAGGGACTGAACTGTCACGTAAATCTTATCCCGGTCAATCCGGTCAGAGAGCGTTCTTTCGTGCGTTCTACCCGACAGGCTGTTGAGAATTTCAAAATAAATCTTGAAAAATACGGAATAAATGGTACTATTAGAAGGGAAATGGGCAGCGATATTGACGGTGCCTGTGGTCAGTTAAGAAAACGTTACATGGAAAAAACAGAAAGTGAGAAGTGACATGAGGGTATATTCAGCTACGGATGTAGGGCAGAAGCGGAAGATGAACCAGGACTATGTGTTCGTTTCCGAAACCCCTGTAGGAAATCTCCAGAATTTGTTCGTTGTTGCCGATGGAATGGGCGGTCATAATGCGGGAGATTACGCTTCCTCTCATGCCGTTCAGACTTTGGTAGAAGAGATTCAAAAGGATGCAGATTTCAACCCAATCAAGGTGATTCGTCATGCCATTGAGAAAGCCAACACAGAGATCCTTGAATGCGCCAGGAGAGAAGAAGCACTGCGCGGGATGGGAACGACGATCGTGGTGGCTACGGTCGTAGGCCATTATCTATATGTGGCAAATGTTGGTGACAGCCGCCTGTATATCATCCAGGGAAAGATTCGCCAGGTTACGAGGGATCATTCACTTGTAGAAGAGATGGTCAGACTCGGAGAGATCAAGCGGGAAGAGGCGAGAAATCATCCGGACAAAAACATCATCACAAGAGCACTTGGTGCAGAGAGAACCGTAGATATTGACTTTTTTGACCTGAAGATGGAACCGGGCAGTACCATCCTTATGTGTTCCGATGGTCTGAGCAATATGGTAGAAGACAGCAAAATCGAAGAAATTATACTGAACCAGAATGAGGAACTGCCGCAGAAGGGTGAGAGACTTCTGAGAGAAGCCAACCAGAACGGTGGTAAGGATAATATTGCAGTTGTACTGGTAGAACCATTCACGAATGAGGTGGAAAAATGTTAAAGACGGGAACGATCATAGCAGAACGTTATGAAATTTTAGGAAAAATAGGTACCGGCGGAATGGCCGATGTCTATAAAGCAAAGGATCATAAACTCAACCGCTTTGTTGCGGTCAAAGTATTAAAACCGGAATTCAGAGAGGATACAACTTTTATCCGCAAATTCCGCAGCGAGGCACAGGCAGCAGCCGGCCTTACACATCCGAATATCGTCAATGTATTTGATGTAGGAGATGATGGCGGTGTATATTACATCGTCATGGAGCTGATCGAAGG
The DNA here is from genome assembly GCF_040096655.1 of Blautia intestinihominis. NCBI lineage: Bacteria > Bacillati > Bacillota > Clostridia > Lachnospirales > Lachnospiraceae > Blautia > Blautia intestinihominis. The sequence goes on from NZ_JBBMEI010000003.1 coordinate 101,507, forward strand.
AATCACTCTTAAGGAATATATTGCCAAGAAGGGGAAACTTTCCATCAAAGAAGCGACCAGTATTGCCATTCAGGTATCTATGGGACTGGAAGCAGCACATAACCATGGAATCGTACACCGTGATGTCAAACCGCAGAATATTATCATTTCTACAGATGGTAAAGTGAAGGTAACAGATTTCGGAATCGCGAGAGCCGCATCTTCCAATACGATCAGCTCCAATGTGATGGGATCTGTACACTACAGCTCACCGGAGCAGGTGCGCGGCGGATACAGTGATGAGAAGAGTGACATCTATTCTCTTGGTATCACACTTTATGAGATGGTCACAGGCAGGGTTCCGTTTGACGGAGATACTACAGTAGCTATTGCGATCAAGCATCTGCAGGAAGAGATGGTACCGCCGAGTGTGTACACAGAGAATCTTCCATACAGTCTGGAGCAGATCATCCTGAAATGTACCCAGAAGAGTGTTGGCCGCCGTTACGAGAAAATGGAAGATGTCATTGCAGACCTGAAACATTCACTGATCGATCCTCAGGGAAATTTTGTGACATTATCTTCCGTGGACAATGAAGCCAAGACAGTGGTGATCTCAGACGAAGAACTGGGAGAAATCAAGAATACTCCACGTGCATCTTCAAAGAAATCAGATGTAGAAGATCTGGAAGATGAAATTTATGATACAGATTATGACAGCGATGACGAGGACTATGAGGAAACTCCGGCTGGTAAGAAATCTGACAGGAAAAAGAAGAAAAAGGGACCGAACTCAGCAGTAACTATCGTTGCACTTCTTGCAGGCGCAGTTGTCCTGGTGGGGGCAATTTTTGTGATCGGCAAGGCTGCCGGCATCATCGGAAGTGATGGGGCAGAAACCACACCGCAGACAGAACAGGCAGCAGATACAGCAGACGAAGATGGAATGGTTACTGTTCCGGTTCTGGTAGGCAAGACAGAGGAAGAGGCTTCTGCTCTTCTGGAAGAAGAAAAGCTTGGCAAGCAGATGATGGGAGAAGAGAACTCCACGCAGGAAAAGGGACGAATTTCTTCTCAGGATATTCCGGCAGGAACCAAAGTTGAACAGTATACAACTCTGAAATATTATATCAGTAAAGGTCAGCAGGAAATCACAGTACCAGATGTTTCCGGCCAGACAGGAGTAGATGCGCAGCAGACACTGGAAGATCTTGGACTTACTGTAACTGTACAGAAAGAATACAGTGAAGCAGATGACAGTGGATGGCCGCTTACAGAACCAGGATATGTTATGGCCGTATCACCGGAAACTGGCACAAGCATGACAGCAGGCGGATCAGTAACCCTGACAGTCAGCCGTGGTCTGGATTATGGTGATACTGCACAGATTCCGGATGTATTAGGAATGACTAAGAATGAAGCGATCACTGCACTTGGTAAATGGGCAGACATTCAGATTACAGAACAGCAGAGCAGTGAAGTGCCGGCAGGACAGGTCATCTCACAGGATCCATCTGCAACTTCAGAGGATGGGGACACCGCATACGGCAATCCGGATGAAACGATCTCTATCGTAGTAAGCAGCGGCAATCAGGCTCCGGCAGATACAACAACTACAACAGATACAACAACAGACAGTGCTTCCACAGCAGATACGGCGCAGCAGAGCACAGCTGCTGCAAACGGCGAAGTATGGAAATGTACGCAGACACTGAATACTCCAAATGGATATCAGGGTGGTGCAATTCGTCTGGAACTGATCCAGGAAGTAAACGGAGAAACAACTTCTACTAAAGTGGTTGACGGAGAGGCGATTACATTCCCGTATACGTTGGATATTACAGGTGCGTCAGGAGTCAGCGAAGGAACATTGTATGTATCAGAGCTGATTGACGGAAACTTCCAGCAGCTTGGTTCTTATCCACTGACTTTCAAGAAAGCAGAGTAATTCATGCAGGGTAAAATTATCAAAGGAATTGCCGGGTTTTATTATGTTTACGGAGAGAACGAAGTGCTTTATGAATGTAAAGCCAAGGGTATTTTCCGAAAGGATAATCAGAAACCGCTGGTTGGTGATAATGTAGAGATTACAGTATTGAATGAACAGGAACGGGAGGGGAACCTGACCAGGATCCTCCCCCGCAAAAATTCCCTGATCCGCCCGGCAGTTGCCAATGTAGATCAGGCATTTGTGATTTTTGCAATGGACAATCCAAAGCCGAATTTCATGCTGCTGGACCGTTTCCTGATCATGATGGAACAGGCAGACATTCCGGCAGTCATATGCTTTAACAAAAAAGATCTTGCAACAGAAAAGGAAACACAGGAGCTTTATCAGACCTACCAAAGCTGTGGATATCAGGTTCTTCTCACCAGCGCACTGGAGGAGGAGGGTATTGACGAGATTCACAGAATCCTCAAAGGTAAAACAACGGTCGTGGCAGGACCTTCCGGCGTTGGCAAGTCATCTCTGACGAATCTTCTCCAGGCAGAAGTTCAGATGGAGACAGGTGAGATCAGCCGGAAACTCAAACGAGGAAAGCATACGACCAGACATTCACAGGTTATCCCGGTAGGAGAGAATACATTTCTTATGGATACGCCGGGATTTTCTTCCCTGTATCTTATGGATATGGAAGAACAGGAACTCAAGGACTATTTTCCGGAGTTTCGCAAGTATGATGACCAGTGCCGTTTTCAGGGCTGTCGTCATATCCACGAACCGGGATGCAGAGTAAAGGAAGCTCTTGAACAGGGCGAGATCAGCAGGATCCGGTACGAAGATTATCTTAATTTATATGAAGAATTGAAAGAGAAAAGGAGATATTAAATGGAATATCAGTTGTGCCCGTCTATTTTATCAGCGGATTTTAACCGTCTGGGCGAACAGATTCAGACATTGGAGAAACAGGGAGTGAAATGGCTTCATATTGATGTTATGGACGGAGATTTTGTACCGAGTATTTCTTTTGGAATGCCGGTGATCCGCTCTATCCGCAAAGAATCAAAGATGTTTTTTGATGTACACCTTATGGTAAGCGCACCGGAACGTTATATTCAGGATTTTGTAGACTGCGGCGCGGATTCTATTACCATTCATGCAGAGGCGTGCGAGGATCTGGAACGTGCGATCGAACTGATTCGTGATGCAGGTGTCAAAGTTGGTATTTCCATCAAACCGGCGACCCCGATCAATGACATCAGCCATCTCCTGGAAGATGTGGATATGGTACTTGTCATGACGGTTCAGCCTGGATTTGGCGGACAGAAGTATATTCCGGAATGTACAGAAAAGGTTCAGGAACTCAAAGAGATCATAGACAGAGAAGAACTGAATGTAGACATTCAGGTAGATGGAGGAATCAATGATTCTACTATGGAAACCGCAATGCGTGCAGGTGCAAACTTTCTTGTTGCAGGTTCTTACGTGTTTAATGGTGATCTTGAATCAAATGTACAGAGAATCCAGCAGAAGATGCAGGATATCAGCGAAAAGTTAAATTGAGGCATAATATGAAAGATACGATCATCGTAAGCGGGGGCAATATCCATAAAGATTTTGCCCTCGATTTTTTGAAAAAAAACAAAACAGAGAATACCTGTCTGATCGCAGCAGACCGTGGCGTGGAATTCTTTATGGGAACAGATCTGGAACCGGATGTGGCAGTGGGAGACTTTGACAGTCTTTCTGCGGAGGGCGCGAAATATATGGAAACTCTCAAACATACGGAAATTCGCAGACTGAAGCCAGAGAAGGACGATTCCGACACACAGTCAGCAGCAAATTATGCGATCGAACAGGGAACAGAACGTATTATGATCCTGGGGGCGACAGGAAACCGCATCGATCATCTGATGGCAAATTTCGGTCTTCTGATGCTTGGAAAAATAAAACAGGTACAGATCGTTCTTGTTGACGCATACAACTATATGAGTCTGATCGAGAGCGGAATGATCCTTAAGAAAGAAGAGCAGTTCGGGAAATATGTCTCTTTCTTCCCGATCGAAGGAGAGGTTACAGGACTAACTCTGAAAGGCTTCAAATATCCTCTGAACAGCTATACTCTCAAAGTTGAGGACAGCGGTCTGACTGTCAGCAATGAGATCTCAGATCCTGAAGCAGAAGTCACCTTTGAAACAGGAAAACTTCTCATGATCATGTCAAGAGACTAAATGATAGACTTTTTATGACACGTGTGCTAAAATTAAGCAGAAAAATACAATCAAATAAATAACGGAATGGAGAAATAGAGCAATGAAACTTGGTATCGTTGGATTACCGAACGTAGGTAAGAGTACATTATTTAACTCACTGACAAAAGCAGGTGCAGAATCAGCAAACTATCCTTTCTGTACCATCGACCCGAATGTGGGCGTTGTTACTGTACCGGATGAGAGACTGAAACTTCTGGGAGATTTTTATCACTCCAAGAAAGTAACTCCGGCAGTCATTGAATTCGTTGATATCGCAGGTCTTGTAAAGGGCGCATCCAAAGGTGAGGGACTTGGAAACCAGTTCCTTGCAAACATCCGTGAAGTAGATGCGATCGTTCACGTAGTACGCTGCTTTGAGGATCCGAACGTCATCCACGTAGATGGAAGCATCGATCCGCTCAGAGATATCGAGACCATCAACCTTGAGCTGATCTTCTCTGATATCGAGATCCTTGAGAGAAGAATTGCCAAAGTCACCAAGACAGCACGTATGGACAAAGAAGCTGCCAAAGAACTTGATTTCCTCCAGAAAGTCAAAGCACATCTTGAGGATGGACAGATGGCAATCACAATGGAACTGGAATCTGAGGATGAGGAAGCATGGATGGGAACTTATAATCTCCTCACCTGGAAACCGGTGATCTACGCTGCAAACGTAAGTGAGGATGATCTTGCGGATGATGGAGCATCTAACGAGCATGTACAGGCTGTACGTAAATATGCAGCCGAGCAGAAGAGCGAAGTATTCGTGATCTGTGCAGAGATCGAAGAAGAAATCTCCGAGCTCGATGACGATGAGAAAAAAATGTTCCTCGAGGATCTGGGACTTAAGGAATCTGGTCTTGAGAAACTGGTAAGAGCAAGTTACAGCCTCCTGGGACTTATGAGTTTCCTTACATCAGGAGAGGATGAGACACGTGCATGGACGATCAAGATCGGAACCAAGGCTCCACAGGCAGCAGGTAAGATCCACACAGACTTTGAGCGTGGATTTATCAAGGCAGAGGTTGTTAATTACAAAGATCTTCTCGACTGCGGTTCTTATGCAGGTGCAAGAGAAAAGGGACTTGTCCGCATGGAAGGAAAAGAATATATTGTTCAGGATGGAGATGTAATTCTGTTCAGATTTAACGTATAATGAAGGTGTTTTATGAATATGTCGATTCGTTTTCCACATCTGGGCATTGACCTTGGATATGTGGGTAAAACTGTTTCGGTTTTTGGATTTGAGCTCACGATATATGGAATCCTTGTGATGGCAGGAATGCTTCTTGGACTTACTGTCGTTGTATTACAGGCAAAACGACAGAATCAGGATCAGAATCTTTATCTGGAAGCACTGATTCCAGGAGTAGTGTTCGGCGTAATCTGTGCCAGAGCATGCTATATAGCACTGAACTGGAAACTTTTTGCAGATGAACCGACACGTGCTCTCTGGGATCTGCGTACAGGTGGATTATCCTTTTATGGCGGATTTGCAGGCGGGGTGATTGCTCTGGCTGTTTTCTGCAAAATCAGGAAACTGTCATTTGGAAGGATGGCAGATACGCTCAGTATCGGCCTGGTATCCAGTCAGATGATCGGAACCTGGGGGAATTTTTTCAGCAGAGAATTTATCGGAACATCTACGGACAGCATTTTTGCGATGCAGATTCCGGTAGAGACAGTCGGGAGCATGGAACTGACATCAGAGATGCAGAAACATCTGGTCAAAGCCGGAGATGTTTCCTGGGTTCAGGTACATCCTCTCTGGTTTTATGAGAGCCTGTGGTGTCTGCTTCTTCTGGTTATTCTTCTTGCCTATACGAAGCGCAAGAAATTTCAGGGTGAGATTTTCATGAGATATCTGGCAGGGTATGCTCTGGGAAATGCGGGAATTGAATGGCTTCGGTCGGGCAGACCATATATCCCAGGTACGCATCTCCCTGTTCTTATTCCGATTTTACTTGGCATTTTTGTGATTTTCAGTATTGTTGCAACAGTTCGCCGTATTCTTTCAAAGAAACGTGAGAAGTTTCAGAAACGCAGGATGGAGGAACGGTATGCATCCGAAGAAAAGTCGTCACGCGGTTATCAGAATATGCAGAGTTTTGAGGATGTCAGTGATGAATTTCGGGGGATTTTTTCAGAAACAGGAGAGTCAACGTCTGAAACAGAGCCAGATATTACAGAAAAATCAGACGAATTACCGAAACCGATTTCAGATTCCGGACAAACAGAAGACGAGATAAAATAACAGAATTTAAAGGGAAGATTTTTCTACGGGAAGTGGGAAAATCTTCCCTTTTTTCAGGGCAGAAAAGAGCCTTATCTGCACCAAAAAAACTCAGATTCCCACTTGTAATTTAACAGTAAATGGGTTAGAATAATTTCATAAGTGGTAGAAAGTGGTGAATAGTGGTGGGGAATGGAGGGAATGTGGCAGACCTGACAGCTCCACCTGAAATGCACGAAGGGGAGAATCGTGTATTTTGAGAGCAGGTGAGTTTTATGTTCATGGGAGAATACAATCATATAATAGACGCGAAGGGGCGCCTGATTATTCCCGCCAGGTTCAGAGAACTCCTGGGAGAAGAGTTCATCCTGACAAAAGGTTTGGATGGTTGTCTTTCAATTTACCCTATGGATGCATGGGAAGCATTTGAAACAAAACTCAGAGCCTTACCACTTACAAATAAAAATGCGCGAACCTTCACACGTTTCTTTGTAGCAGGTGCCACAAACTGTGAACTGGACAGGCAGGGGAGAATTCTTGTACCTCAGACACTGAGGGAGTTTGCCGGTCTGGAGAAAGAAGTGGTACTCACAGGAAACCTGGACCGGATCGAGATCTGGAGCAAAGAAAAGTGGAGCGAGAACTGCAATTATGATGATATGGATAGTATTGCAGAAAGTATGCAGGATATGGGTATCATCATTTGAGCATTCGCCGGAAAGAAATCCAACAGGAGACGGATATGGAATTTAAACACAAATCTGTATTACTGGAAGAAACCATTGACGGCTTGAATATTAAGCCAGAAGGAATCTACGTGGATGGAACGCTGGGAGGAGCAGGGCATGCAAGTGAAGTATGCCGCAGACTTTCTGCCAAGGGGAGATTTATTGGCATAGATCAGGACCAAGATGCAATAGTTGCTGCGAGTGAAAGGCTGGCTGCCTATGAGGACAGAGTGACGATCATTCGCAGCAATTATTGTTACATGGCTAATGAAGTGCATAACCTGGGAATTCAGAAAGTCAATGGAATTGTTCTTGACCTGGGAGTTTCATCTTATCAGCTGGATAATGAGGAACGGGGCTTTACCTACAGGGTAGATGCACCTCTGGATATGAGAATGGATCAGAGACAGAGCCGTACCGCCGCTGATATTGTCAATGGTTACGAAGAGAGAGAATTGTACCGTATCATTCGTGATTACGGTGAAGATAAATTTGCAAAGAATATAGCGAAACACATTGTGGCTGCCAGACAGCAGGCACCGCTCCGCACGACCGGAGAACTGACCGAGATCATTCGCCAGTCTATCCCGATGAAGATTCAGGCAACCGGAGGACATCCGGCGAAGCGGACTTTTCAGGCAATCCGGATCGAACTGAACAGAGAACTGGATGTTCTGCGGGAGTCACTGGATGGAATGATCGACCTTCTCGATGACGGAGGCAGAATCTGTATTATCACATTCCATTCTCTGGAGGATCGTATTGTCAAGACGATCTTCCGCAAAAATGAAAATCCATGTACATGTCCGTCCGATTTCCCGGTATGTGTATGCGGCAAAAAATCCAAAGGAAAAGTTATCACCAGAAAGCCGATTCTTCCAGGTACAGCCGAGCAGGAAGAAAACCCCAGATCAAAAAGTGCAAAACTAAGGATTTTTGAGCGAAGATTTTCAGACTGAAACCAATACAGGGAGTTGAACAGGCGTAAATGGAGAGGACAAACAGGGCAGTTACAAACCGAAAAAGCAAGGTAAATGCAAGAAATGCCCGAGGAATGTATGTAGATGGAAATACAGTGAGGAGACTGCAGGAAGTACCGGCACGCAGATCGGCGGCTTCCCGTAAGCCTTCTCAGGGAAATAACAGAATTGAGACACGGACAGTGTCAGCTGGCAAGCCAAAGGTAAATCCACAGCGTCAGCGTACCAGAGAGAGGGCTGCGATGAGTATGGGGCGCGGATTTGTTGCATTTCTGGCAGTCATGAGTGTGGCAGTACTGTTCTGCTGTGTCAATTATCTTCAGCTTAAGGCTGAACTGACAGGCAAGATTAAGAATGTTGCAAGTCTCGAAACAGAATGGTCACAGCTCAAGGAAGAAAACGATGCTTATGAGAGTCAGGTGACTTCAGAGACAGATCTGAACCAGATTAAGAAGATTGCCATTGGGCGTTTGGGAATGACTTATCCTTCTGACACGCAGAAAAGAACCTACAGTGTACCAAGCAGCAGTTATGTGAGACAGTATCAGGATGTTCCTGAAAGCAAGAGGTGAGAATTTGAGCAATACCAGACCGAGGAAAACCAGAAAACCTCAAAGAAAAATTTATCATACGATGGAATTGAAGCTAGTAGGACTATTTGCAGTAGTAATACTAGCTTTAGTTTGTTTGTTAGGCAGAGTTACCTATATTAATGCCACCAGCGGAACCAAGTACAAAAAGCGGGTGCTTCTGCAGGCACAGCAGACATATCAGAGCAGTGTGCTTCCGGCAAAGAGAGGCGATATTTACGATCGAAACGGAAATATCCTTGCCACAAGCCAGAAGGTTTATACAGTGATCATGGACTGCAAAGAAGTCAATGATGAGGATCATGATTACGTAGATGCAACCGTGAATGCACTGGTAGAAGTTCTGGGACTTGACGAGGATGATATCCGCAAGAGACTTACGGATCCTGCTACAAGCTCCAGTCAGTACCAGGTCCTCAAAAAAGAAGTAACCATGGACGAAAAGAAGGCGTTCGAGGAATATGCAGATCCAGATGAGGACAGCGGCCTTTCAGAAAAAGAACTGGAAGAGCGTTCCAATGTACAGGGAATCTGGTTTGAGGAGGATTATCTGAGAGTTTATCCTTTTAATGCCCTTGCCTGTGATACGATTGGATTTACGCTTTCAAGAGAAACAGCCGATGTCGGCCTGGAGGGATATTATAACAGTACCCTGATGGGAACAGATGGGCGTAAATACGGATATATCAACAATGATTCAGATGCTGAACAGACGATCATGGAGCCTGTTTCCGGTGAAAGTATCGAAACTTCTCTGGATGTAGGCGCACAGCAGATCGTAGAGAAATATGTCAATGGTTTCAAGTCAAGCATGGGAGCCAAGAACATCGGTGTAATTGCGATGAAACCATCAACGGGAGAGATCATTGCCATGGATGGCGGTGACAGATATGATCTGAACAATCCGAGGGATATGTCTCAGGTATATTCTGAAGAAGAAATTGCCGAGCTAAAAAAGAGCGATAAGAAGACAGTAGAAGCTCTCAATGCCATGTGGAGCAATTTCTGTGTAACAGATGCATTTGAACCGGGATCAGTTGTAAAGCCGATTGTAATGTCGGGAGCCCTTGAGAAAGGCAAGATCACAGTAAATGATACGTTCAACTGCGACGGTGGAGAGACATTTGGTGCAAATGGTGATACCTACATTAAATGTGCGGTGTGGCCGGATGCACATGGAACAGAAACGCTCCGTGAAGTTATAGCGAACTCCTGTAATGATGCCATGATGCAGATTGCAGCGCGAATGGGAACAGAATCTTTCCTTAAGGCCCAGGCACTGTTTAATTTCGGTTCACGAACAGGAGTCGATCTTCCGAATGAGGGTTCCGGTGTTATCCATACAACTGATACCATGGGAGAGACAGAGCTTGCCTGCTCCGCATTCGGACAGGGATTTACCTGTACGATGCTTCAGGAGATCAGTGCGATGTGTTCTGTTATCAATGGTGGATGTTATTATCAGCCGCATCTTGTGACTGCAATCAAGGACAGCAGCGGTGGAACGGTCAGAACAATTGACCCTGTGCTTCTCAAGCAGACGATCTCTTCTGATATTTCGGCAAATATCAGATCCTACATGCAGGCCAGTGTACAGGAAGGTACCAGCCGTACATCGAAGGTGCAGGGATACAGCTCAGGCGGTAAGACCGGTACAGCGGAGAAACTTCCACGAGGAAACAAGAAGTATATCGTTTCTTTTATTACTTTTGCACCGGTTGATGATCCGCAGGTGCTTCTGTATGTAGTTGTCGATGAGCCGAATGCAGAGGAACAGGCAGACAGTAAATATCCTCAGTACATTGCACAGGGAATTCTGTCAGAACTTCTTCCGTATCTGAATGTTACACCGGATGAATCCGAGGACGGTACTATTCCGAAGACAGAACTCTGGGAGGGATTCAAAGGAAATCTTGTGGACGTATCCGGAAGCAGCGTGGATGCAAGTGGAAATCTCACAGATGGAAATGGAAACCTTGTAGATCTGGATGGCAACAGGATCGATGAGAGTGGTTATCTCCTTCAGGACAACGGAGAATATGTTACAGATGAGAACGGACAGTATGTGAAGTCACAGAATCTGGGAACTACTACTATTGCGAGCAGTTCTGAACAGACGGATAATACTCTCAAGGAAGCAATTTCCGATGAGAATGTTCCGGGACCGCCGGAAGACAATGAGGAAGATACCATGCAGGACAACGACATGGAGAGCGAAGGACTTACCAACGAAGAAGCAGGACTGGATTAAAGCGCAGTGATTCCCTTCGGGGGCTGGACATATAATGATATGACAGCCTCCGGAGGGATTTTTTTATGAAAAAAAACAGGACTTTTCATAAACGCAAAGTCTGGACCGTTTTTCTTTTATGTGCAGCAATGATGCTTGGGCTGGCAGGACGGCTTGTGTATCTGATGGGGTTTCGGTCGGATTATTATTACCAGAAAGCACAGGATCTCCATGAGAGAGAACGTTCCATCAAGGCGGCAAGGGGAAAAATCCTGGACGCCAGAGGAAAAGTTCTTGCCTCGAATAAAACGGTCTGTACGGTATCTGTTATCCATAGCCAGATAAAAGAACCGGAGAAAATCATTTCTTTGTTGTCGCAGAAACTGGAACTGTCAGAAGAAAGCATCCGAAAAAAAGTAGAAAAAGTATCTTCTATAGAAAGAATAAAGACAAATGTCGACAAAGCTGTGGGAGATGAGATCCGAAAGACAGGACTTTCCGGTGTGAAAGTGGATGAAGACTACAAAAGATATTATCCATATCACTCACTTGCTTCCAAAGTTCTGGGATTCACAGGGGCAGACAACCAGGGTATCATCGGACTTGAGGTTCAATATGAAGAGATTTTGAGCGGTGAAGCAGGAAAAATTCTCACAACGACGGATGCCAGAGGAATCGAACTGGATGGAATCGGAGAAAGCCGGGAAGAACCAGAAGCAGGCAACACACTTCGCACTAGCCTGGATATCAGCATTCAGGAATATGTCCAGCAGGCGGCAAAGAAAGTTATGGAAGAGAAAGAAGCGGAGAGAGTGTCCATTCTTCTTATGAATCCCCAAAATGGAGAAATCTATGCCTGTGTGAATGTACCGGAATTCGACCTGAACCAGCCGTTTACCCTGAATACAGAAGTGGATACCTCAGGGTTAAGTTCTGAGAAGAAGCAGGAACTTCTGAATCAGATGTGGAGAAATCCCTGTCTGAATGATACTTATGAACCGGGGTCAACTTTCAAGATCATAACGATGGCGGCGGGACTTGAAGAGGGAGTTGTGAGTATGGAAGACCGTTTTTACTGTCCGGGCTACAAACTGGTAGATGACAGGAGAATTCACTGTGCAAACAGAAGAGGACATGGCTCCCAGAATTTTGTTGAAGGAGCGCAGAATTCCTGTAATCCGGTATTTATTGAAGTAGGGTTGCGGCTCGGCGTGGAAAAATATTATAAATATTTCCGAAAATTTGGACTTCTGGAAAAAACGGGTATTGACCTTCCGGGAGAGGCAGGTACGATCATGCATCAGGCAAAAAATATGGGAAATGTAGAACTGGCAACTGTTTCGTTCGGGCAGTCTTTTCAGATCACACCGATCCAGCTTGCAACGACAGTAAGTTCCCTGATAAACGGTGGGAGAAGAATTACGCCGCATTTTGGAGTAGCGGTGGAAGATGAAAACGGAGAAGTCATTCAGGAACTGGAATATCCGGTAAAGACAGGGGTCCTTTCGGAAGAAACTTCCGAGAAAATCCGTTATATTCTGGAAAAAGTTGTCTCGCAGGGATCTGGCAAAAATGCTGCGATCGAAGGTTATACGATCGGGGGAAAGACAGCGACTTCACAGACACTTCCGAGAAGTGCAAACCGTTATATCTCCTCTTTTCTTGGATTTGCACCTGCTGAGAATCCCCAGGTACTGGCACTGTGTATTATCCACGACCCCAAAGGCATTTACTATGGCGGAACGATCGCAGCGCCGGTCGTGCGGACGATCTTTGAAAACGTTCTTCCATATATGGGGATAAATGGAAGGAATCAGGAAGAGTGAAGCGTAACATAGGGTTGCGAAATACGCCAAAAAGCCTTATAATCAAACATGACAAAAAACAAAAGAATGATAAGAGGTGTGAGGATGAATTATCAAGTTGTAATCCCTGTACTGATCTCCTTTGTGATCAGTGTGATCTTGGGACCGATCATCATCCCGTTTCTGAGAAAACTCAAGATGGGACAGACAGAACGTGTGGAAGGTGTGCAGTCGCACCTGAAGAAAGCGGGTACCCCTACCATGGGAGGTATCATTTTTCTGATAGCTACTGTTGTAACATCCCTGTTCTACGTAAAAGATTACCCGAAGGTGATCCCGGTAGTGTTTCTGACACTGGGATTTGGTATCATCGGATTTCTGGATGACTACCTCAAGGTAGTTCTGAGACGTTCTGACGGTCTTCTTCCATGGCAGAAATTTTCTCTGCAGGTGGTCGTAACCGCAGTGTTTACTTATTACCTTGTAAACTATACAGACGTAAACCTGTCAATGCGTATTCCGTTCTGGACCGATCATTATCTGAATATCGGATGGCTGGCGATCCCGGTACTTTTCTTTGCCGTGATCGGAACGGTAAACGGTGTAAACTTTACCGACGGTCTGGACGGACTGGCATCCAGCGTGACACTGATCGTTGCAGTATTCTTTACTGTTGTTTCTATCGGAACAAAGAGTGGAATTGAGCCGATCACCTGTGCAGTTGTGGGTGGACTGATGGGATTTTTACTGTTCAATGTATATCCGGCGAAGGTGTTCATGGGAGATACAGGATCTCTGGCACTCGGAGGATTTGTTGCAGGAGCTGCATACATGATGCAGATGCCATTGTTTATCCTTCTGGTAGGACTGATCTATCTGGTAGAGGTACTGTCCGTTATCATCCAGGTAACTTACTTCAAGAAAACACATGGAAAACGTATTTTTAAGATGGCACCGATCCACCATCATTTTGAATTATGTGGATGGTCAGAAACAAGAGTTGTAGCCGTATTTTCTATCATAACAGCAGTTATGTGTCTGATTGCACTTCTCGCTCTGTGATCCGCATAACGACAGTTTGCAGGAGGAAACAAAAATGAATTTACAGGGAAAAAGAGTACTTGTCTTTGGAACAGGCAAAAGCGGCATCGGAGCTGCAGATCTTCTGGAAGAGACAGGAGCTCATGTGATCCTTTTTGACGGAAACGAAAAAACAGACAAGGATGCGGTTCTGACGAAAGTATCTCACGCAGAGGATGCCTCTGTTTATGCCGGTGAGCTTCCTAAGGAAGTTCTGGAAAGTCTTGATCTGGTTATACTGAGCCCGGGAGTACCGACAGATATTCCGATCGTGAAGAAATTTTATGAGATGGGACTTCCGGTATGGGGAGAAGTAGAACTGGCTTACCGTACCAGCAAGGGAAGGGTACTCGCAATCACCGGAACAAATGGCAAAACAACCACAACAGCCCTTCTTGGCAAGATCATGAGTGATGCAGAGGACTCTGTCTTTGTAGTGGGAAACATTGGAACTCCATACACTTCCAAAGCACTGGAAATGAAAGAGAATTCCACAACAGTAGCGGAGATCAGCAGTTTCCAGCTGGAGACGATCGAAGAATTTGCACCACAGGTCAGTGCGATCCTCAACATCACAGAGGACCATCTGAACCGTCACCATACAATGGAGGAATATATCCGCGTCAAGGAACTTATCGTCAAAAACCAGAAACCAGAGAACTACTGTGTCCTGAATTATGAGGATCCGGTACTTCGCGAATTTGGCCAGCATATCGTTCCGAAGACTGTTTATTTCTCAAGCGTAAGGAAACTTGACGAGGGAATTTATCTGGACGGAGATCTGATCGTACTCAAGACCGCAGAAGCGGAGATTCCGTTCGTACATACAGGAGAACTGAAACTTCTGGGACAGCATAACTTTGAGAATGTGATGGCAGCAGTTGCAATGGCATACTATGCAGGCGTGTCTGTAGAGAGTATCCGTAAGAGCATCTGTGAGTTTACAGCAGTAGAACACAGAATTGAATATGTCACAGAGAAAAATGGTGTCGCTTATTACAACGATTCCAAGGGAACCAACCCGGATGCTGCGATCAAGGGCATCCAGGCGATGAACCGTCCGACCCTTCTGATCGGCGGCGGTTATGACAAAGGCTCCAGCTACGATGAATGGCTGAATGCTTTTGACGGCAAAGTGCGTTATCTTGTACTGATCGGACAGACAAGAGAGAAGATCAAAGAAGCGGCAGAGCGTCTTGGCGTATGCCCGAACATTGTTCTCTGCGAGGACCTCAAGGAAGCAGTAGAGTTCTGTGCACAGAAAGCGGAAGCAGGAGATGCAGTCCTTCTTTCACCTGCATGTGCAAGCTGGGGACAGTTTGACAATTATGAGCAGCGAGGAGATATGTTCAAAGAATACGTAAAGGCTCTTTGATTTTTGGGATTTTTCACAACACTATATAATATAGAAGAAACAGGAAAGTCAGATTTGAACAAAAAGTTCAGATCTGGCTTTTGTATTGTGTGGATTTTGTGGACAGAACAGAGAATCACAGAAAAAAGTTTTTGACATATAATAAAAGTAAGATGCCCTTTGGGAGTGAACCGATTGGATAAAATTCACATAGCAGGGGGAACACCCCTCCATGGAACCATCCGTATCCAGGGCTCCAAAAACGCTGCCCTTCCAATGATGGCGGCGGCACTTCTTTATCCGGGGGTCAGTATACTCAGAAACTGTCCGAAAATCGCAGATGTATTCTGCATGGAAGAAATCCTCTGTGCACTTGGTGCAGATACCTGGTGGCAGGAACATGACCTTTACCTGGACTGCACAAAAGCGGATAAAACGGAGATATCAGGGATTTACACAGAAAAAATGAGGTCTTCAGTCATACTTCTGGGTGTATTGCTTGGAAGATATGGGAAGGCATCCATGGGGTATCCCGGCGGCTGTGTGATTGGAAAAAGACCGGTGGATCTTCATCTGTATGCGTTGCGGGAATTCGGTGTATGTATAGAAGAAAAGAAAGAGTTTCTGGAAGCAGAATGCCGGAAGCTGAAAGGCTGCGAGATCTTTTTTGCAGGGAGTAGTGTAGGTGCGACAGAACAGGCGGTTCTGACCGCTGCTTCGGCAGAGGGAAAAACAAGAATCCATAACTGTGCAAAAGAGCCCGAAATTATCTGGCTCTGCAGATTCCTGAAAAGAATGGGAATAAAGATCCAGGGAGAAGGAACAGAAAAAATCCTGGTTGAAGGCGGCGCACCGGTGAAGGGCGGAGATATGCAGGTTCCACCTGACCGGATCGTGGCAGGAACCTATCTGTGTGCTTCCGCAGCCACCAGAGGAAAGATTGAGATTGAGAATCCTCCGGAGGGAGAGCTTACAGCTTTCCTCGAAGTATATCGCAAAATGGGTGGACAATATGAATGGAACAGTGGTAAACTAGTAGCGGACAGCCGCCGGGTGCGTTTTCCTGTCCCTCTGACAGAGACCGCTGTATATCCGGGATTTCCTACAGATCTGCAGTCGCCTCTGATGGCAGTGTTTGCGACGATTCCGGGAGAGAGCCGCATACAGGAATCTGTTTTTGAAGACCGTTTCAAAATAGCAGAAGAACTTAACCGGATGGGTGCAGAGATAAAGATACAGGGGAAGAAAGCATGGATCCGCGGAAGTTTTTGCCTTAAAGGCACCAAGGTACGTGCACAGGAACTCCGAGGGGGAGCGGCACTTGTAATTGCGGCACTTGCGGCAAAGGGTGAGTCCATTGTAGAAGGATATTCATTTATCCGCCGGGGTTACGAGGATATAAGCCAGGATATTTCAAGGCTTGGCGGCAAAATCAAGAAGGATACAGGAACTACGATATATGAAGACATCCAGCAATATTAGTACACGAAAACTGGTTATAGGCAGTGTGGCTGTTGTGGTTTTGGCTGCCGCTGTTTTTTTCTTTACTTTTTTTCAAGTAAAAACAGTAGAAGTTATAGGAAATGACCATTATACAGAGGATGAACTGAAAGAAAAAATCCTTAAAGGCTCAATGACATCCAATGCCATTCTTGCACCGCTGTTTTATTCCAAGAATGCGGCAGAAGAACTTCCGTATATTGAGAGTTTTAATGTCAGACGTTCCGGCAGGAACAAACTGATCATCAGCGTCAAAGAAAAAAGCGTTGTAGGATGCATTCCTTATCTGGACAGCTATGTTTACTTTGACAGTAATGGATATTTTGTGGAGGGCAGCAAGACAAGAGATACGAAAGTTGCCTTTTTTGACGGCATCCAGCCGAAGAAGGTCGTGATGGAGGAGAAACTTCCCATCAAGGAGACGGTTCTGAATACAGCAGTTGCCCTTTCTACGATCTTTGCCAAGAATGATATGGTTCCGGATCATATTATGTTTGATGACAGCTATGAAATCAGCCTTCTGTATGGCGATATCACTGTACAGCTTGGAAAGGATGAATATCTGGAGGACAAAATGACCAGGGCAATCGCCATTCTTCCGCAGCTTGAGGGACAGAAGGGGATTCTGCACATGGAAAATATTTCCCGTAATTCAAAGACTGTGACATTTGAGGCAGAGGAAGTGGAGATCACAGCCGAGAACTGGAATGGCGGCTACGACGAGAATGGTGACTATACCGGCGATGGCGAATATGATGAAAATGGCGATTATGTAGGACCAAAACCGGCAACAGCACTGGACACTGCAACTGAGAGATGGGTAGGCGGCTACGATGAAGAAGGCGACTATACCGGCAGTGGTGAGTATGATGCTGATCTGAATTATGTCGGCCCTGCACCGACACAGGAACTTCTGGACAGTTTTGGAGACTGGATCGGCGGTTATAACGAATCAGGAGGATTTGACGGAGTCGGTGAATACGATGCCGATGGAAATTATGTAGGAGCAAATCCGAATACATCTGATGATACAGAAAACACATCAGACACTTCCGGGGAGGAAGATTCTTACGATGAAAGCACCGAAAGTGACCAGGAATACGACTCTGAGAGCGATTATTCGGACGAAGAAGAGGGCTATTACGATGAAGAAGGATAACTCTTTGATGGCGAAGAATCGTGAAAAAAGTATAAAAAAACAAAAATAGTAGTTGATTAATTCAAGAAAAAAATATATGATATATCTATATGTAGCTTGATATGACAATATCAGGAAGATAAAAGGAGGAAGTACATTGTTAGAGATTATGTCAAATGAGGCCGAGTCTTCAGCCAAGATTATTGTAATCGGCGTAGGCGGAGCTGGAAATAATGCAGTAAACAGAATGGTGGAAGAGGCTATCGGAGGAGTAGAGTTTGTTGGTGTAAATACTGATAAACAGGCCCTGACACTTTGCAAAGCTCCAACAGTACTTCAGATTGGTGAAAAGATTACGAAGGGCCTTGGCGCCGGCGCACAGCCGGAAGTTGGCCAGAAGGCTGCTGAGGAGAGCATAGAAGAAGTTAAACAGTTAATGGAAGGCGCAGACATGGTATTTGTTACCTGTGGTATGGGCGGCGGCACTGGTACAGGTGCAGCACCGGTCATCGCAGCAGCAGCCAAGGAAATGGGAATCCTGACCGTCGGCGTTGTTACGAAGCCTTTCCGTTTCGAAGCAAAAACACGTATGAACAATGCTCTGTCCGGAATCGAAAATCTGAAGAAAGCTGTTGATACACTGATCGTCATTCCGAATGACAAGCTGTTAGAGATCGTAGATCGCCGTACAACCATGCCGGAAGCTCTCCGCAAAGCAGATGAAGTTCTCCAGCAGGCAGTACAGGGCATCACAGACCTGATCAACCTCCCGGCTCTTATCAACCTGGACTTCGCAGATGTTCAGACTGTTATGAGAGACAAGGGAATCGCTCATATCGGAATCGGAGAAGCAAGAGGAGACGACAAAGCGATGGAGGCAGTACAGCAGGCGGTATCCTCCCCGCTTCTGGAGACAACCATCAAGGGTGCAACTCATGTGATCATCAATATTTCTGGAGATATCTCTCTCATGGATGCAAACGACGCAGCAAGCTACGTACAGGAGCTCACAGGAGAGGATTCCAATATCATCTTTGGTGCTATGTACGATGACTCCGTTGCAGATTACGCAAGAATCACAGTGATCGCAACAGGACTTTCCGATCTGGAAGCAAAATCCACACCGTTTGGAAACAGGAGCAGTGCATCACCGTTCAGTGTCCGCAAACCTGCAGCAGCATCAACAACAACTGCCCAGTCACAGCCGACAATGAGCATGCCAAGCTTCAACCTGCCGAACATGCAGTCAGCTCCGTCATTCAATACCAAGGTGCCGACAAGCACTGTTCAGAAGAAGGACATCCAGATCCCGGATTTCCTCAGAAATAGATAAGAATCAGAACATACAAAAGACGCTGTGTTTCCACAGCGTCTTGTTTTGTTTTTAGGAATGAGGGCAGTTAAGAGAAATCAGCATTTGCAGGAGAAGGTACTGCATTTTGTCTCGTTGCATCCTTCTGTGCTGCATCCGGAGACATCAATAGCGGAGGCGGTACATTTGCAGTGTTCGTTGTAGGTACATTCCTGGGCTTTGCAGTCGATGTTGATCTTTTCGCAGCCGCAGTGGTGAGCTTCACTGTTCATGGCAGCACCGGAAGCACTGCGTTCACGGAAACTTCCGCAGTTTGTTTCATCTGCATTGCGTGCACCTGCACCGGTAATCTCGATATCACCTCTGGAACAGAGTTCGTTTTCGTTGTACATACATTTGGTTGCAGAACATTTGAGAATTGTCATAGTTCGTTCCTCCATGATTGATTTTTTTTGCGGGACGTATGTCCGTATTCTAGTATTCGCAAAAAAAATTAAAATATACAAAAAAACTTCTTGACTTTCTCTGGAAGGAATAGTATATTGTTAAAGTACGTAAAGAAAACAAAGCAGAGTTTCACTCTCACCTCAGCACAGAGAGATTGTGTCTCAGGTTTATATGCAGAGATAGATAGCAGAATCTTCCTGGATTCTGGATATTGCATGGCATTTTGCCCATGCATCACTGGGTATAATAGAGTGTGGATTCTGTCCATGCTCTTTATTTTTTGAAGGGTGACTGAGAGTCAGGCATATCATTTATTCACAGGTATGGAGGTGTACTACAATTAGCAATTTAATGATTAACGAACAGATCAGAGACAGAGAGGTGCGTCTGATCGGACCGGACGGAGCACAGCTCGGAATCGTGTCAGCCAGAGAAGCAATGGCGAAGGCACAGGAAGCAGGACTTGACCTTGTAAAGATCGCACCACAGGCGAAACCACCGGTGTGCAAGATCATCGATTACGGTAAATACCGTTATGAGCTCTCCCGTAAGGAAAAAGAAGCTAAGAAGAAACAGAAGACGATCGACATCAAGGAAGTACGTCTTTCACCAAACATTGATACAAATGACTTAAAGACCAAGGTCAATGCAGCAAGAAAGTTCCTCTCCAAAGGTGACCGCGTAAAGGTTACACTTCGTTTCAGAGGAAGAGAGATGGCGCACATGGCAAGCAGCAGACACGTGCTCGACGATTTTGCAGAACTTCTCGCAGACGTTGCAACCGTAGAGAAAGCGCCTAAGATCGAAGGAAGAAGCATGACCATGTTTCTCAGCGAAAAGCGTTAAGCAGTTATCAGAACACTGTGCCATTGGTGCATGAACCTGGTAATGTGAAATAAAAAACAGAACCACGAATCAAGGAGGAAATAACAATGCCTAAGATTAAAACTTGTAGAGCAGCAGCAAAACGTTTCAAAAAGACCGGAACTGGAAAGATCATGAGAAATAAAGCTTATAAGAGCCATATCTTAACAAAGAAATCTCAGAAGAGAAAGAGAAACCTGAGAAAAGCTACTGTTGTTGATTCTACAAACCTGAAGAATATTAAGAAAGCTCTGCCATATTTATAATTAACAGGCAGCGGACGATATCAGAAGACAAACAGGAGGAAATATAAGAAATGGCAAGAATTAAAGGCGGATTAAACGCAAAAAAAAGACATAACCGTACATTAAAACTGGCAAAGGGCTACAGAGGAGCTCGTTCCAAACAGTATAGAGTAGCAAAACAGTCTGTTATGAGAGCACTTGCAAGCTCTTATGCAGGACGTAAACAGAAAAAACGTCAGTTCAGACAGCTCTGGATCGCTCGTATCAACGCAGCAGCCAGAATGAACGGACTTTCCTACAGCAAAATGATGCACGGACTCAAAGTAGCAAACGTTGACATCAACAGAAAAATGCTTGCAGAGCTCGCTGTAAACGATGCAGAGGGATTCGCAGCACTTGCTGAAATCGCTAAGAAAGCAGTAGCATAAGTTAATATGCCTGAAAAGACCGCAGAGTTTATAACTGCGGTCTTTTTTTGCGGCAGTTTCAGGGAGAGAGAAGATGAAGATCAAAGATAACAGGGTAAGATATTTTATTTATGCTGCATTTTTTATGTTGTTTGTATATTTGGGATATAAAGTCCCATACTGCCTTGATGAGTGGAAGTGGGGACTTCCTCAGAGAGTGGAACTGATGAAGAGAGGCTTTTCAGGATATAATGGAAGATATCTGGGAAATATTCTGGCATTGCTGATCACAAGGTCAGAAGTGGCAAAAACACTTGTAATATCCGTATGTATGGTGCTGATCGTATGGCTGATGGAAATGAGTGTGCGAAGAAAAACTTTTTCAGAAAAAGATAAGTCAGACCCGATTCTTCTTCTGAGCCTCATCTTATTGTTACTCGCTGTCCCGGCTTCCCTGTATGGGCAGAGCTATGGATGGCCGGCTGCTTTTGTTAATTACGAAGTTCCGGTGCCATTGTTTCTGGTCTATTTTATATGGACAGATGAGCTTTACAGAAATAAAGTGGAAAAATATTCATGGTTTCAAACTTTGGCAGTCATCCCACTGGGAATATGTGTCCAGCTATTCAGCGAAAATATAACGATCATTGTTGTTGCATATGCAGTATGGATGATGATTTACACTGGTGTCAGATACAGAAAGATTTATTTGATAGAAGTGAATTATCTGTGGTCCGCAATTCTGGGGGCGGTGGTCATGTTTTCTAATTCGGCATATTCCAGTGCGGCAGTGCATAATGGAAAAACCTATAAAAGCATTGATATGAGTGCAGGAGTACTGCTCCAGAGGTTTGTTGTCAGGATATGGACAAACCTGGTTCTGAATAACTGGGTACTGACAGTGATACTTGCAGTTTTGCTGACTGCTCTGATCCTGAAAAAAAGAAAACAAAGTTTTGCAGCAGCAGAGATGCTGGTCGTTTTCTGGGGGTACAGTGTGTACAGTATTTTTCACAGAATTTGTCCAGAGTGGACATTTGATGGAAACCAGGCGGTGGACAGAGGGATTATGGCACTTCTTTCCATGCTGTTTTTTATAAATGTGCTTCTGTGTATCTGGATGTTTACAGAAAAAGAAGAACGAATTTCGATCTGTATTACATATCTCGGATCTCTGGCTTTTGCAGCACCGCTTATTGCGGCAGATCCGATCGGTCCGAGATGCTTTTATATTTCTTATGTATTTGAAGTGCTGACGACAGCAAAAATTCTTCAATATTTTTTGAAAAACAGAGGAGAAATACAGGTTTTTTATCCGGCACTGATCCTTGCAGTAACAGTTTGTATTTCAGCCGTATTTTATGTGAGAATTTTTATGATAATAGGGAAGTACAGTGATTACAGAGCAGAGCTGATCGAAGAGGCAGTCGAACAGAATGCAGAGGAACTGACACTTCCGGTCATGCCATTCAGTGATTATACAGGATATACGGAACCGATAGATGAGATCTGGAACGAAAAATTCAAGGAGTTTTATCATATTCCGGAGAATATGACAGTCAGATTTGAATAGAATGTCCGCGATACAAGGACACATATCCTTGTTAAATAAACAAATTCTTAAATAAATCTAAAATTTTCCCTTGCAATCAGCTATAGCCAATGCTATAATCAAAAACATTAAAGCTTTAGCGAATGAAAGTGCGCGGGCTAAAGATTAAAGGAGGAGCTTTATTATGAAAACATGGAAGAAAGCACTTAGTTTAACAGCAGCAGTAGCAATGACAGCAACAATGATGCCTGTATCTGCATTTGCAGCAGACGACGAGACTTTCAAGATCGGTGTTATCGGACCGATGACAGGTGACAACGCACAGTATGGTCTTGGTGTATACCATGCAGCACAGGTTGCAGCAGAAGAGATCAATGCTAACGGCGGATTCAACGGATACAACGTAGAGATCCTTGACGCTGGTGATGACCAGGCTGACCCGGAGAAGGCTGTAAACGCATACAACGACCTTCTGGACAAAGGAATGCAGATGCTTTGTGGTACCGTTACATCCGGTTCCTGTATCGCTGTAGGTGCAGAGGCAGCAGAGGATACATTCCTGTTCACACCATCAGCAACAGCAGTAGACAGCATCACATCCGGATCCAATGAATTCCGTATGTGTTTCACAGACCCGGCACAGGGAACCAAATCCGCACAGTACATCGGAGAGCATGCACTTGCTACAAAGGTAGCTATTCTCTATGATTCATCCGCAGACTACAACTCCGGTATCAACGATGCATTCGTTGCAGCAGCAGACGAGAACGGTCTTGAAGTTGTAGCTGACGAAGCATACACAGCAGACAGCAACACAGACTTCTCTGTACAGCTCAAGAAGATCAAAGACAGCGGCGCAGAGCTTCTGTTCCTTCCTAACTACTATGCAGACAACGCACTGATCCTTCAGCAGGCACATGACGCTGGTATGGACGACGTTAAGAAATTCGGTGTAGACGGTATGGACGGTATCCTTGGAGTAGAAAACTTCGATACATCCCTCGCAGAAGGCGTTATGCTTCTGACACCATTCTCTGCAACAGCAGAAGATGAAAAATCTCAGGCATTTGTTAAAGCATATGAAGCTGCAAACAAAGATGAAGTTCCGAACCAGTTCGCAGCAGATACATACGATGTACTCTATGCTATGAAAGCAGCAGCAGATGCAGCAGAGATCACACCGGATATGGAAAATGCAGACATCAGTGCAGCTATGTCTGAGGCAATGCTCAGTGTAGAACTTGACGGACTTACAGGTAAAGCAAAATGGACAGAAGATGGCGAATGTGACAAAGAGCCAAAAGCTTTCGAGATCCAGGACGGCGCTTACGTAGAAATGGACTAATAAGATACTATATTCAGAGGACGGGGGACGGTTGCCTGTTATCACAGGACTGTCCCCCCTTCTTGCACTAATAAGCCAATCAGTTAATAATTTAAAGAGGTGCATTATGAGCTTTTTATCATACTTAAAAGATGGAATCAGCCTGGGCAGTATCTATGCGATCATTGCCCTGGGGTACACAATGGTGTATGGTATTGCAAAAATGCTGAACTTCGCTCATGGTGATGTCATCATGGTCGGTGCATTTGTGATCCTTACCGCTGTTACCAAAGGAGGCATGTCTCCGGTGCTGGCTATCGTACTTTCTGTAATCTTCTGTACCGTTCTTGGTATGGTGATCGAGAAAGTCGCATACAGCCCGCTTCGTAAGGCGTCTTCCAACCTTGCAGTACTGATCACCGCGATCGGTGTCAGCTATCTGCTTCAGAACCTGGCACTTTTGATCTTCGGAGCAGATGCCAAGAGTTTCGTAACTGTTATCGATGTGCCGTCCGTGTCTTTATTTGACGGACAGCTTGTGATCAAAGGAATAACCATTGTAACGATCCTTACCTGTATCGTGATCATGGTCGGTCTGATGCTTTTTGTTCAGAAGACAAAACCGGGACGTGCGATGCAGGCAGTATCTGAGGACCGCGACGCCGCACAGCTCATGGGTGTCAATGTCAATGCGACAATCTCCATGACATTTGCGATCGGTTCCGGACTTGCAGCGATCGCAGGACTTCTTCTCTGCCAGACTTACCCGACACTGACTCCATATACAGGAGCAATGCCTGGTATCAAAGCTTTCGTTGCAGCCGTATTCGGTGGTATCGGATCCATTCCGGGAGCCATGGTCGGAGGAATCCTCCTTGGCGTGATCGAGATCTTTGGTAAAGCATATATTTCTTCGCAGGTTGCAGATGCTATCTGTTTCGGCGTCCTGATCGTAGTGCTTCTTGTAAAACCTACCGGACTGTTCGGCAAGAACATCCAGGAGAAAGTATAAGGGGTGGTCAGAATGAAGAAAACAATGAACAAAACAGTAAAAAACAATATGATCAACTATGGGATCGTGATCGCACTTTTTGTGATCGTACAGATCCTTTCCGGTACAGGACATCTGTCCAGACTTCTTACAGGTCTTCTGGTTCCGCTGTGTGTTTATGTGATCGCAGCGATCTCCCTGAACCTGGTAGTAGGTTTTTCCGGTGAGCTGAGCCTTGGTCATGCAGGATTCATGTGTGTCGGCGCGTATTCCAGTGCATTATTTTCACATATCGCAAGCGATATCCCGCAGGTTCCGAGATTTATCCTGGCGATCCTGATCGGCGCAGCAGTAGCAGCCGTGTTTGGTGTGATTATCGGTATCCCGGTACTTCGACTTCGTGGTGACTACCTTGCGATCGTAACCCTGGCATTCGGTGAGATCATCAAGAACCTGATCAACATCCTGTATATCGGTTTTGACGAAAAAGGACTTCACGTAGCAACAAGTGCCGCAAGTCTCAAACTGGAAGCAGGCGGCAAACAGATCCTCAAAGGTGCGCTTGGTATCTCCGGAACAGGTGCTCTTTACAAAGATGTCAAACATTACTTTTTCCCGATCGGAATCTTTCTGGTCCTTCTTACACTGTTCATCGTACAGAACCTTGTAAACTCCAGAAGCGGACGTGCTATCATGGCAACCAGAGATAACCGTATCGCAGCAGAATCCGTAGGTATCGATGTTACCAAGTTCAAACTTCTTGCATTCACGATCTCCGCAGCCCTCGCAGGTGTTGCAGGTGTTCTCTATGCACACAACCTTTCCATGTTAAAGGTATCCGGATTTGACTACAACATGTCTATCCTGATCCTGGTATATGTCGTACTTGGTGGAATCGGAAACCTGAGAGGTTCCATGATCGCAGCGATCATCCTCTATGCACTTCCGGAACTTCTCCGTGGATTTGCAAACTATCGTATGCTCATCTATGCGATCGTCCTGATCGTTATGATGCTCTTTAACTGGGCACCGGCAGCAAGAAACTGGAGAGCACGCGTAATGGAAAAGATCAAAGGCACTAAGAACAAAAAGGAGGCAGCTTAACTATGGCAATGTTGGAAGTAAATCATCTGGCTATCCAGTTCGGCGGTCTTCGCGCAGTTGACGGATTCAATGTATCAATCGAAAAAGGTCAGCTCTACGGACTGATCGGACCGAACGGTGCCGGCAAAACAACAATCTTCAACCTTCTCACAGGTGTATACAAACCGACCGAGGGTATCATCAAACTGGACGGACAGGATATCACAGGTAAGAGCACGATCGAGATCAACAAAGCAGGTATCGCGCGAACATTCCAGAACATCCGTCTGTTCAAGGATATGCCGGTTCTTGACAACGTCAAGGTCGGACTTCACAATCATCATTCTTATTCTACCCTGACCGGAATCTTAAGACTTCCGAAATATCACAAAGTAGAAAAAGAAATGAATGAAAAAGCAATGGAGATCCTCAAGGTATTCGACCTCGACAAAGAAGCAGATACCCTTGCAGGAAACCTTCCATATGGTAAACAGCGTAAACTCGAGATCGCCAGAGCACTGGCAACCGATCCGAAGCTTCTTCTTCTGGATGAGCCGGCTGCAGGTATGAACCCGAATGAAACACAGGAACTGATGGATACCATCCGTTTCGTACAGAAACATTTTGATATGACCACTCTTCTGATCGAGCATGATATGAAACTGGTCGGCGGTATCTGTGAAGAAGTAACCGTACTGAACTTCGGACAGGTGCTTGCACAGGGCGAGACTCTGAAGGTTCTGAAAGATCCGGCAGTAGTCACTGCATATCTGGGAGAATAAGGAGGAAAATCAAATGTCAATGTTGGAAGTAAAAGATCTCCAGGTTTATTATGGTGTTATCCAGGCATTGAAGGGAATTTCCTTTCATGTAGACCAGGGAGAAGTTATCGCACTGATCGGCGCGAACGGTGCCGGTAAGACGACCACACTGCAGACACTGACCGGAATCATCCCGGCAAAAGCAGGAAGTATCATGTTTGGCGGCAAAGACCTCACAAAGACACCTGCACACAAGATCGTCGAGATGGGTATGGCACATGTACCGGAAGGAAGACGTGTATTTGCAGACATGTCTGTATACGAAAATCTTCTGATGGGTGCTTACACAAGAAAAGACAAAAACGAGATCGCACAGAGCCTCGAGATGGTTTACAAGAGATTTCCGCGTCTGAAAGAACGTACAGGACAGCGTGCCGGTACACTTTCCGGTGGTGAGCAGCAGATGCTTGCAATGGGACGTGCTCTGATGAGTAAACCGAGCATCATCCTGATGGATGAGCCGTCTATGGGGCTTTCCCCGATCTTTGTAAATGAGATCTTTGATATTATCAAAGAAGTAAGTGAAAGCGGCACAACCGTTCTCCTCGTTGAGCAGAACGCAAAGAAAGCCCTTTCTATCGCTGACAGAGCGTATGTCCTTGAGACAGGAAGCATTACTCTGGAAGGCAAAGCAGATGATCTGCTTCATGATGAATCTGTCCAGAAAGCATATCTGGGAGAATAAGGAGGAATCAATAATGGATCAGGTTGTAATCACAATTGCAAGACAGTATGGAAGCGGCGGACGTACCGTCGGCAAAATGCTGGCAGAGCGTCTGGGGATTTCTTTCTATGACAAGCAGATCATTCAGATGGCATCTGATGAGAGTGGAATTGACGTAAAACTTTTCGGCAAAGTAGAAGCGGGAGATAAAGTCAAGACTTCTCTTTTTGGCAGCAAGGACAGCATCTACAAGGGAGACCTGCACCAGCCAGGTAGCAAGGATTTCATCTCCGATGAGAATCTTTTTAACTACCAGGCTAAAGTAGTCAACGACCTTGCAGAAAAAGAATCCTACGTGATCGTAGGACGCTGTGTAAACTATGTATTCAAGGATCGTCCGAATACCTTGCGTGTATTCATCCATGCACCATGGGAGTTCCGTGTAGAGCAGGCTTCTGAGAAGATCTCCGGATCAAGAGAAGATGTGGAGAAATTCCTTCTCAAGGATGACAAGCGCAAACAGGACTACTACCATAAATTTGCAGGCGGTGTCTGGAACGATGCGACAAATTACGACCTTTGCCTGAACAGCGGCAAACTCGGATTTGAGAAATGCGTTGATGCGATCGAAGCACAGTTAAAGATCATGCTTGGAAAATAAAAGCCAGTTGGGGGCGGTGTTTTTAAAACACCGTCCCCGTTCTTTTTTTATGCTTTCATGCATATATTGAAGGGAGTACAGGGCAGGCAGGGTAGATATGAGAAAATTTTTTTCAGGGATAGTTGTTGTACTTCTATTGCTCATGGGAACTGTCTGGTCTGCAGGAAAAGAACCGGAGGCTGTACAGACGATCGGAAATAAGGCAGCCAGGCTTGTTGCAGGAGAGGGGATGATCCGGCTGATGGAACAGGAACTTATGGAGCAGAGCCAGGCACATCCTGAAGTAGCACTGACCTTTGATGACGGTCCAAGTCCGAAATATACACCGCTTCTTCTGGATGGACTGAAAGAGAGAAATGTCCGGGCAACTTTTTTTCTTCTGGGCCAAAATGTGAAGGAGAATCAGGAACTGGTGCAGAGGATGCAGGCGGAAGGACATCTTCTGGGAAATCATACGTATAATCACGTACAGCTCAACAAGATCCCGGAGACTACAGCCCGGCAGGAGATACTCAAAACAAACAATGAGATCTATGAGGCGACAGGAAAGTATCCGGAATACATGCGTCCTCCTTATGGAGCCTGGAAGAAAAACATGGAGCTCTGCGTCGAGATGCTGCCTGTATTCTGGGATATTGACACACTTGACTGGAAAAGCCAGAATGTGGATGCGATCCTCAAGGCAGCAGGAGAAGAACCGGAGGACGGTTCGATCATCCTTATGCACGACGAATATCAGACCAGCGTGGAGGCAGCCCTTCTCCTTATCGACCGGCTGAAAGAAAAAGGTTATGAGTTTGTGACAGTAGATGAACTGATCGTACCATGACCATATCGTGAAAGGTTTGTGTTACTGTTCACTCCGTTCACAGTAACAGGTTTGTCATTGCTTTTTCTGCTCAATTTCGTTATACTGATATATAATGAGTTTATCAATTCAGCAGAAAAAGGAGTAAAAAATGGACAGATTTTTCAGTATGGATAATAAGTTTTTTACATTTATGGGAAAGGTCGCAGATTTATTTATTTTGAATATCCTATGTCTGATCTGCTGCATCCCGATCGTGACAGCGGGGGCATCGATCACAGCGATGTTTTATGTGACCATGAAGATGGTAAAGAACGAAGAGTCCTACATAATCAAGAGCTTTTTTAAATCTTTCAAACAGAATTTCAAACAGGCAACGGTGATCAACCTGATCATGCTTGTGCTGGCAGTGATCCTTTATGTGGATATGAGCATCGTAAAGCAGATGGGACAGCCGCTTGGACAGATCATGAATATTATTTTCCTTGCATTCAGCGTTCTGTATGTGATGGTATTCCTGTATATTTATCCAGTTCTGGCGAAATTTTATAATTCTACCAGAAATACGTTTATCAATGCGGTGCTGATGTCTGTTCGTCATCTTCCGTATACGGTCCTGATGGCAGTGATCTGTGCATGTCCGGTACTTCTGGTATCTTTTGCACCGACATTTAAAGTACAGGCAACGATCATCCTGATCTGTCTAGTGATCGGCGGGGCAGTGGTTGCATACTGCAACTCATTTTTCCTGGTAAAGATCTTTGAGAATTATATTCCGGAAGGCGCAGAGGACGGAGGAAAGGCAGAATGAGAAACTGGAATGGTAAACCGTACCATTCACTTGACTATATGCTGAGAGAGACCTTTGGCGAAAAGGTATACAAGGTGACGCTGAACGGCGGTATGTCCTGTCCGAACCGTGACGGGAAACTCGGAAGCCGAGGCTGTATTTTCTGCAGTGAGGGCGGAAGCGGTGATTTTGCGGCAGATGCGGCACTGACGATCACAGAGCAGATCGACAGCCAGATCGCTGTTTTGTCCGCGAAACGCCCGATCCATAAATATATTGCTTATTTTCAGGCATATACCAATACCTATGCCCCGGTGGAATATCTCAGGAAGATTTTTACAGAAGCGATTCATCATCCGTCTGTGGTGGCACTGTCAATCGGGACAAGACCGGACTGTCTGGGAGAAGATGTTCTGGATCTTCTTACGGAACTGAACCAGATCAAGCCGGTATGGATCGAACTTGGGCTTCAGACGATCCACGAGCGGACGGCCGCATATATCCGGAGAGGATATCCTCTTTCGGTATTTGAGACAGCGGTGAGAAATCTTCGGGAACGTGGGATCGAAGTGATCGTTCACACGATCCTGGGGCTTCCGGGGGAATCCGAGGAGGACATTCTCGCTACCATGGAATATTTGAACCACAGAGACATACAGGGAATCAAACTTCAGCTTCTTCATGTGCTTAAGGGCACCGATCTTGCACAGGAATATCTGGAGGGCAAATTCCACGTATACGAAAGAGAAGAATATCTGAATCTGCTGATCCGGTGCATCGAGCATCTGGATCCGGAGATCGTCATACACAGGATGACAGGAGACGGACCGAAGGAACTTTTACTTGCTCCGCTATGGACAGGCAGGAAGAGAGAAGTCCTGAATCTTCTGCATCATCAGATGAAGGTATGTGACAGTTGGCAGGGGAAGCAGTATAATTTTGACCAAGTTACTGTGAATGGAGTGAACAGTAATAAGCAGTTTCACACCCTGTCAGAATAAGAAAGAGGTGACTCAAATGGCAGATCCATTTACAACGTATAAGCTGATCGTATTATATATGGCGAAGCACGCGACACAGGCACTGACAAATTCACAGATTTCAGAGTTTATCCTGGACCGGGAATATACCGATTATTTCCAGCTGCAGAAAGTACTGTCAGAGCTGACAGAGACAGAACTTCTCCACAAAAGGACGATCACGAACAGTTCTTACTATGAACTGACGGAAGAAGGACGCAAGACGCTTTCCTACTTCGAAAAAGATATCTCACAGGATATCAAGAATGAAGTCAAGGAATATCTGGAAAGTCGTGGCTGCAAAGTACAGGAGCGGATCCTGACCCCGGCTGACTATTATACGACCCCGCAGGGCGGATATGCCGTCCGCTGCCAGATCATAGAGAAGGATTCCTCTACGATCATGGATCTGAGCATGGCTGCACCGAACAAAGAAGCCGCCCAGGAGATCTGTCGGAGCTGGGCAGCGAAGTCACAGGATATATATGAAATGTTGATGGGAGAGTTGATCTCATAAAATAAGAGGGTGGAGCCGTTAAGCTTCACCCTTTATATGTTTCATATATTCGTTGAGAGTTTTCTCATATCCAAGATCCCCTGGTTCATAGAACTTCTCGCCCTCGATCTCCGATGGCAGATACTGCTGATTCACATAATGATTTGGATAATCATGCGCATATTTATATCCGATCCCTTTACCAAGCTTCTCATGCCCGCCATAATGTGCATCCTGCAGATGAACAGGAACCGTAGTCCTGGTCTTTTTGACAGAGTCCATGGCAGAAAAGATCGCGTTTACAGCGGCATTGCTCTTTGGTGCACATGCCATATAGGTGACTGCCTGTGAAAGAATGATCTGTGCTTCTGGCATGCCGACACGCTCAACTGCCTGGGCAGCAGCAACAGCCACACAGAGTGCTTGCGGATCTGCATTTCCGATGTCCTCAGAGGCAAGGATCATGATCCTGCGCGCAATAAACTTGATATCCTCCCCTGCGTAAAGCATCTTGGCAAGATAATAGACAGCCGCATCCGGATCGGAGCCACGCATACTTTTGATAAAAGCAGAAATGATATCATAATGATTATCCCCCTGCTTATCATACTGGACCACACGCTTCTGGATGCATTCAGAAGCGACATCAAGCGTCAGATGGATATAACCGTCATCACTCTTTGGAGTTGTCAGGATCCCGAGCTCCACGGCATTCAGTGCACTCCGCGCATCACCGCCGGCCATATCAGAAAGAAATTCAAGCGCGTCGTCATCGATCACAGCACCATAATTCCCCATTCCCTTATCACAGTCATTGACTGCACGCAGGATCAGCGTGCGGATATTCTCCTGACTCAGAGCCCTGAGCTCAAAAATAATAGAACGGGAGAGAAGAGCACCGTTGACCTCAAAATAAGGATTCTCCGTCGTTGCACCGATCAATATGATCGTTCCATCCTCCACAAACGGAAGAAGATAATCCTGCTGTCCTTTATTAAAACGATGGATCTCGTCGATGAACAGAATGGTCTTCTTACCATACATACCAAGCTGTTCCTGCGCTTCCTTTACGACCTGCTCCATATCCTTCTTGCCCGCAACCGTAGCATTGATCTGAGTAAAATTGGCACGGGTCGTATTCGCGATCACCTTAGCAAGCGTCGTCTTACCAGTCCCCGGAGGCCCATAAAAAATAACAGAAGTCAGCTTATCCGCCTTGATCGCACGATATAACAATTTATCCTTCCCCACAATATGCTCCTGCCCGACAACCTCATCCAGAGTAGTAGGACGAAGCCTGGAAGCCAGAGGCGACTCCCGGTCCAGAGTCTTAGATTTGGCATATTCAAATAAATCCATAACAATACTCCAATCTGAAAAATTCGTACATTTGTTCCCAGTATACCTGCTTTTCAAAGGAAATTCAACTATCCACACCGTTTTGTTATGAAAATCACAAAATCCCTTGCTTATCACAAGTTAAAGTGTTAAAATACTAATATGTGAAATATAACAGAATGTAAGATAAAGGAGCAGGAAAATGGGTAAAAAAATCAGGACGGAAGAGGTTGACCATCTTTTTGAGGCAATCCTTTGTTTGAAGAATAAAGAAGAATGCTATACCTTCTTCGAAGATGTATGCACGATCAACGAACTTCTTTCTCTTTCACAGCGTTTTGAGGTAGCTAAAATGTTAACTGACAAGCGCACATATCTGGACATCTCCGAAAAGACCGGGGCCTCAACCGCAACCATCAGCCGAGTAAACCGTTCCCTCAACTACGGAAACGACGGCTACGAAATGGTCTTCGAAAGAATGAAAGCCAAAGAAAATAAAACAGAAGAATAAATAAAAAACGGAGCCCGCAGGATCGAAGATCCTTACGGCTCCGTTTTTCTTCTCAATAATTTCCCCAACACTCAGGGCGACGCCGCAGGCACGCCCGTCCCCAGTCTAAAGCCGCGTGGCCAAGAA